>NZ_AMRL01000031.1 GCF_000299935.1 Oceanibaculum indicum P24
GGTTTGCAGGCCGCGCTCACCGACCGGCAGGATGAGAAGGCCCCGGTGCTGGCGAAGCTGTCGGCACAGCCGGGCTATGAGGCGGCGTTGGGTGCTGCGCTGGGCGAGGATCTGGATGCGTCGCTCGGCGGGGCCGGGCAGCGCCGCTGGGAAGAACTGCCGCCGCTGGATGTCGCACAATCCCTGCCGGCGGGGGCGGAACCGCTGTCCGGCTTCGTCACCGCCCCTGCGGCGCTGGCGCGGCGCCTGTCGCAGATCGGCGTGGTCGCGGATGAGGCGGCGGCACTCTCCTTGCGTGATGCGCTGAAGCCGGGGCAGCGGCTGGTGGACCGTGCGGGCGGGCTGTGGCGCTGGGACGGGTTCACCGTTGCCGCCGGGGCGCCAAGCGCCGCCGCGGCCCGGCTGCGCCAGAAGAACCGGCTGGTGGCGCTGGAAGCCGATCTGGCCAAAGCGGAAGCCGAACTGGCGCGGCTGGCCGAGGCACATGGGGCGACGGAACAGGCGGTGCGCGCGGCGGAGGCGGAGGTGCAGCAGGCGCGGCAGGGCGAGGCCGCTGCCCGGCAGGCCGAGGCGCAGGCGCGCAGCGCGGAACGCGAGGCCTTCACCAGGCTGAACGGGCTGCGCGAGCAGGAATCCCGTCTGGCGCAGAAGCGGTCGGCACTGGAATCGCGGCAGGCCGCGCTTGCCGCCTCGCTGGAGCGGCTGGCGGCAGAGAAGGCGGAGGCCGGGGAGCAGCGTGTGGCCGCCGAGGCGGCGCTGGTGGAGATAGGCGATCTGGCCGAACGCCGCCAGCAGGCCGATGCCGGGCGTGCTCTGCTGGCCGAGAAGCGCATGGCGGTGGTCGAGGCACGCAGCCGTCATGATGCGCTGAAGCGCGAGGCGGATTCGCGGCGCCAGCGGCTGGCCGCCATCGCCGACGAACGCCGCTCCTGGGAGGGGCGGGCGAAGGGCGCGGCGCAGCGCATAGCCGAGATCGAGGCGCGTCAGGCGGAGGAACGCAGCGCCATCGCCGGCTATGAGAAGCGGCCGGCGGAGATCGCCGAACAGCGCGCCATTCTGGTTGCCGGCATCGCCGATGCCGACCGCCGGCGCAAGGCGGCGGCGGTGGCGCTGGCCGAGGCGGAATCGGCGTCCTCCGAGACGCAGCGCCTGCTGCGCGCGCTGGAGGCCAGCCTGGGCGAGGCGCGCGAGGACCGGGTGCGTGCTGAGGCGGCGGTCGAGCAGGCCAGCCAGGCGCGGCAGGTGCTGATTGATCGGGTGCGCGAGCGTCTCGACTGCCGGCCCGATCAGGCGCTGGCGGCAGGCGGCATCGACCCGGCGGAAGAAATGCCGGACGAGGCGGAGGTGGAGCAGCGGCTGGAGCGGCTGAGCCGCGAGCGCGACGGCATGGGGCCGGTCAATCTGCGTGCCGAGCAGGAGGCCGGCGAGGTCGAGACCCAGGTCGAGACGCTGCAGCAGGAGCGCACCGACCTGATCCAGGCCATCGCCAAGCTGCGCCAGGCCATCGGTGCGCTGAACCGTGAGGGGCGGGAACGGCTGCTCGCCTCCTTCGGCAAGGTGAACGCCTATTTCGAGGAGCTGTTCGTGCGGCTGTTCGGCGGCGGCCGCGCCTATCTGGAGCTGGTGGAATCCGACGATCCGCTGGAGGCCGGCCTGCAGATCATGGCCAGCCCGCCGGGCAAGAAGCTGCAGGCGCTGTCGCTGCTGTCCGGCGGCGAGCAGGCGCTGACCGCGCTGGCGCTGATCTTCGCCGTGTTCCTGACCAACCCGTCGCCGATCTGTGTGCTGGACGAGGTGGACGCCCCGCTGGACGACAGCAACGTGGACCGGTTCTGCCAGCTGCTGGACCATATTGCGGCGGAAACCGGCACCCGGTTCCTGGTCGTAACCCATCACCGCCTGACCATGACCCGGATGGACCGGCTGTTCGGCGTCACCATGGCGGAACGCGGCATCAGCCAGCTGGTCTCGGTCGATCTCAGCGGTGCGGAAAAGCTGCGGGCCATTGCCTGATCGCGCTGCCGGAAAGAGGCGGAATTCCGCGCCTCCGGGGCTGCCCGATTCCTGCCTTGACAGGGTGGGGGGCAGTCCTTATGGTCCGCGTCGCGCTGACGGCGCTATCGCCGGAAGCCTTGGGTTCGTGTGTTCATCTTGACTGATCGTGAGCCGGAAAAAACGTCCCTGCGGGACATCGCCGAGCGCCTGAACCAGGCGCGGGGCACGCAGGGCGGAAAGAAGGAACGGTCGGGCGGCGCCGGATCGCTGAACTCGTCTTTCGGGACGGGTTTGCGGATCGGGGTCGAGATGGTCTCCGCACTCGCTGTCGGGCTCGGCATTGGCTGGTTGCTCGATGCGTGGCTGGACACGAAACCATGGCTAATGGTGGTGTTTTTCTTTCTGGGGGCGGGGGCCGGCGTGATGAACGTCTACCGCGCCATCATGGGGATCGGGCTGGCGCCGGGCTACAGGAAGCCAACGGCAAAGGCCCGGGACGAAGACGGAACCGACCTCGACGCTTAACCGCACGGAACGGGGCAAGCCTTGGCCAGCAGTCCTCTCGAACAGTTTCAGATCAAGCCGCTGATTCCCATTGAGGTTGGCGGTCTCGATCTTTCCTACACCCAGTCCTCGCTGGTGATGACCATTGCCGTCGTCCTGGTGACCGGGTTCCTGACGCTCGCCGTCCGCGGCCGCGGCATGGTGCCGACGCGCCTGCAGTCGATGGCTGAGCTGTCCTACGAATTCATCGCCGGGATGATCCGCGACAGCGTGGGGTCGGAGGGGCGCAAATACTTCCCCTTCGTGTTCTCGATCTTCATGTTCATCCTGCTCGGCAACCTGCTGGGCATGATCCCCTACAGCTTCACCTTCACCAGCCACATCATCGTCACCTTCGCGCTGGCCTTTGCCGTGTTCGTGATCGTGACCCTGATCGGCCTGGTGCGTCACAAGCTGCATTTCTTCAGCTTCTTCTTCCCGGAAGGCGCGCCGATCTACATGGCGCCGATCCTGATTCCGATTGAGGTGCTGTCCTACCTGGCGCGCCCGGTCAGCCTGTCGATCCGCCTGTTCGCCAACATGATGGCCGGCCACACCATGATGAAGGTGTTCGCCATGTTCACCATCGCGCTGGGCGTGTTCGGTGTGGCGCCGCTTGCAATCAATGTGGCGCTGACTGCCTTTGAAATTCTGGTCGCCGTGCTGCAGGCCTACGTCTTCACGATCCTGACGTGCCTGTATCTGCGCGATGCGATCCACCTGCATTAGCCGCTGATCCAGCGTCGCTAATAGTAATCTTGTTCCACCTAACCTAGAGGACCGAAACGATGGAACTCGAAGCCGCCAAGATGATCGGTGCTGGCCTGGCCGTGATCGCCCTGATGGGTGTCGGCGTCGGTATCGGCAATATCTTCTCGACCCTGATCGCCTCCATTGCCCGTAACCCGGCTGCCCGCTCGGAAGTGTTCCCGATCGGCATTCTGGGCTTCGCGCTGACGGAAGCGATTGCGCTGTTCGCGCTGCTGATCGCCTTCCTCATCCTGTTCGCCTGATCCTTCGGGTCCGGTTTCCGGCCGGGGCGGTTCGTCCTCCCGGCCGGGTCCACGGAAGCGGTGGCTCCGGCTGCCGCTGTCCGTACCAGAGGAACCAGGCAGGATTGCCAAAGGCAGGATTGCGATGACAAGCCTCCGATCCCTCATGGCTGTTGGCGCCGGTATTGCCGGCCTGGCCGTGTCCAGCGCTTCGGCCCTGGCCGCGGAAGGCGGCGGTGCAGGCTTGCCGCAGCTTGATCCCAGCACTTTCGCGACCCAGATCTTCTGGCTCGCGGTGACCTTCATCGTGCTCTATCTGCTGATGTCGCGCGTGGCGCTGCCGCGTGTGCGTGACGTCCTGGAAGAGCGCGAGCGCCGCATCACTGACGACCTGGAGAAAGCCCAGCGTCTGAAGGAAGAGGCGGAAACCGTGCTGGCGGAATACGAGAAGGCGCTGGCCGATGCCCGCGCCAGCGCGCAGGCGCTGTTCGCCGAGGCCGCCGAGAAGGCCAATGCGGAAGCCGCCAAGCGTCAGCAGGACATGTCGCAGAAGCTGGCCAAGCAGCTTGAAAAGGCGGAAAGCCGTGTTCAGGCCGCGAAGACCGAGGCGCTGGACAATATCCGCCAGGTCGCCACGGATGTGGCGCGCGATGCGGCGGCCCGGCTGATCGGTGGCGACGTCGGCGAGGACGATGCCGCCAAGGCCGTCACGGCCGCCATGAAAGACGCAGGCTAAGGGGGCGGTCATGCTGCAGGACACCAATTTCTGGGTTGCCGTCTCCTTCGTGATCTTCGTCGCACTGGCCTACAAGCCGGCGATGCGGCAGATCGGCGGCGCCCTCGATGGCCGGGCGGAGCGTATCCGCCAGCAGATCGAGGAAGCGCAGCAGCTGCGCGAGGACGCCCAGGCGTTGCTCGCCTCCTACAAGCGCAAGCAGCGTGACGCGCTGCAGGAGGCCGAGGAGATCGTGGCGCATGCCCGCGAGGAATCGAAGCGCCAGCAGCAGCAGGCCGAGGCTGACCTCGAAGCGCTGCTGAAGCGGCGTGAGGCGCAGGCGCTGGAGAAGATCGCCCAGGCCGAAGCCAAGGCGCTGCAGGAAGTGCGCGAGAAGGCGGTCGATGTCGCCATCGCGGCGACCCGTCGCCTGCTCGACGAGAAGCTGGACGCCAAGGCCTCCAACGCGCTGATCGACAACGCCATCGACGAGCTGCCCGGCAAGCTGCACTAAGCGGCGCTGCCGCCAGACAAGAGTTTGGGAACCCCCGGCCCGCGCCGGGGGTTTTCTTATGAGCTTCGCCCCGAAATCGGGTGACGTTATACTTCTGCCCGCTCTCAGCGATCCCGGACGGATACCCGATGGCCATCGATCCTTACAAGCGGCGGCAGCAGCGCCTGGACGCCAAACGCGGCGTGAAGCGGGTGGATGAGGATGCCGAGGAGGGCATGCCCGGCCTGCCGCGCATCAGCCGCAGCGGCAAGTTCCTGCTGACCGCCAGCATCGTCGCCGCCATCGCGACCATCGGCGCGGTGTTCTGGGATCGCGAATCGGTGAAGCGCGCGGATACCGCCGACCCCGACAACGCGGCCCAGGTGCAGCTGGGACGGGCGGTCTATTTCGGCCATTGCGCCTATTGTCATGGCGATGCGCTGGAAGGCAAGCCGGGCTGGCAGCAGACCTTCCCGCAGGGCGGCAGGCCGCCGACCCCACTGGATGCCGACGGGCCGTCCCCGCTGCGCAGCGACAAGGCGCTGTTCGAGATCGTGAAATATGGCGGCCAGCCCTACTCGCCGCGCGGTTACCGCAACGATATGCCGGGCTATGAGCACCGGCTGGACGATGCCGAGATCTGGGCCGTCATCGCCTATGTGCAGAAGCAGTGGCCCGATGCGGTGCGCGAAGAGCGCCGGGATCTGAATCGCTAGCGCCAGACGATGCGCGGCACCGGCGCGAGGCGTGCCGGCCCGATATAGAGATAGCCATCCTGCACGGTCACCGGGGCGTTCAGTGTCGGCCGGCCATCGCTGCCCGGCTTCTCCAGCAGGCCGAAGGCGACAGCGGCGATGCTGGCATCCTGCGGGCGGACCCAGCCCATCGCGACCAGCTTCTGCAACAGCGGCCCATGGCCGGACAGGGTGGCGCTCAACGCGCCGACCGGCTGCAGGGCCGGGTCCAGCGCCAGCGTGCCGGAGGCATCGAGGCTGAGCGGCGCCCAGTCGAGCGACAGGCTTTCGATTTCCAGCGTGCCCCCTGCGTCCCGCCAGGCGGCAAGCCGCGCACGGTCCGGCGGGGTGGGCAGCGCCCCCATGATGGTGGCCCGGAAGGACAGGTCGGCCGGCCCTTCGACCGGCAGCGCCTGGCGGCTGGCGATGGCCAGCCCGCTGAGGTCAGCCTCGACGAACAGGCCGGGGTCGGTGTGGCCGCGCGGCGCTTCCTCCGGCAGCCGGGCGGCAAGGCGCAGCGTCTCCGCCGTCGCGCCCTGCAGGCCAGCTCCCGGTGCCAGCGCCAGCCGGGACAGGGTGGCATCGGCTTCGGCGATGCGCCCGGAACCGTCCAGACTGAGTGTTCCCTCCGCCCGGTCGAAGGCAAGTTCGCGCCCGTTCAGCAGGGCCGCCTGCTTGCCGTCGCTGGTGAAGGCAATCTTATGCAGCTGCCAGGGCAGTGCCTCCAGCGTCAGGCTTTCCGCCTGCCAGGACCAGGCATTACCGCCGCGTTCCTGGATCAGGCGCGGGGCGCTGAGGCGCGCGCGGAACTGAAGCGGGAAACCATCAAATGTCAGTTCGCGCCAGCCGGCCTCCACCCCCTGCGCCCGCTGCTGCTCGGCCCAGCGCTCGATGCCCTGCTCCAGCCGGTCGGCCATCAGGTGCCAGTAGGCGGCATAGGCGGTGCCCAGGATGACGAGGAAGGCGGCGATGAGGAAGGAACGGCTGGGCATGGATCATCCGGGTTCGTGGCGGGTTGGTGGCGGGACTGGTGGCAGATGGGCCCAAGGGCGGTGGCTGGCATGCCGGACAGGCTATTCCGGCAGGCTGTTGCATTCCATATAGTGGCGCACAGCATGCGCAACGATGATTTCCTTCACTCTCCGCTGTTCCGCTCCGCCGACCCCGAGGGCCGGGCGCATCGCCTGTTCGACTATCGGGGGCCGGGCGAAGGCGATGCCTGGGTGTTCGGCTATGGCTCGCTGATGTGGGACCCGGGTTTCCCCCATATCGAGGCGGTGCCGGCACGGCTGCAGGGCTATCACCGGCGCTTCTGCGTCTATTCCTACCGCTATCGCGGGACGCCGGAAAAGCCGGGGCTGGTGCTGGGGCTGGACCGGGGCGGGGCGTGCAACGGCATCGCCTACCGAGTGGCCGCGTCGGACCTTCCCGATATCTCGACCTATCTGTGGCACCGGGAGATGGGCAATGGCGTCTATCGTGCCGGGCCGCGGCAGCTGCTGGCGGGCGGCACCGGCATCCAGGCGCTGTGCTTCGTCGCCAACCCAGGCAACCCGCACTATGCCGGCCATCTCGACCGGCTGCAGGTGGCCTCCATCGTTGCCAGCGCCATCGGCGGGCGCGGTGCGTGCCGCGAGTATTTTCTGAACACGCTGGAACGGCTGCGCGCGATGGGGCTGCGCGACCGTTCGCTGCTGGCGGTGGGACGGCTGGTCGCGGCGCTGGATGCGGGGCAGGTGGCGGCGCCTGTGCTGCCGCCGGCCCGCCCAGATCCCGATCACTTCTAGTCGATGCTGAAATCGCTGCCGAGGTGGAACAGGCAGTCGCCGCGCTCGGTCCGGCCCGGGATGCGCTTGCACACCACCACGCCGGATTCCTCGAAGCAGACCTCGGCCGGCTCCTTCCACGGCGTCTCCGGAAAGTGGATCAGGGCGGCGGGCTGGCCCTTAACCACCTCGTCGCCGAGATTGACCAGCGGCTCCCACAGCCCATCCTCGCTGGCATAGACGAACCAGGCCTGGCTCGGCGCGCGGGTCAGGCGCACCGGCAGCTCCTCGGACAGTTCCTTCGCCGGATTCTTCAGGCTGCCGATATGGGCCAGCACGCGACGCACGCCGCGCTTGGCGATCTTCAGGATGTCCGGCGTCACCGTGCCGCTGCCGCCCATCTCCGTCAGGATCGAGATCACGCCCTGGCGCGCGGCGGCGGCGGTCGAGGTGCGATCCTCCGTGCCCGGCGGGAACATGAAGCCGATGGGCGCGCCGAACACCTTCATCAGGTCATAGACCTTGTGGCTTTCCTCCGGCGTACGGCCCTGCCGGCCAACCACGGTCGGCAGGTAATTCAGTGAGGAGCCGCCGGAATGCAGATCGACCATGTAGTCGCTGTCGGCCAGCAGCACCGATTCGATGTAGTGCGCGATGATCGGCGTCGGCGTGCTGTCGGCATTGCCGGGGAAGGAACGGTTGAGGTTGCCCTCGTCGATGGGCGAGGTGCGCAGGCCGGCATGGGCGGCCGGATAGTTCGCCATCGGCAGGATGATGATGCGGCCCTTGATGTCCTCGGGCTGGAGCGTGCGGGCAAGATCGCACAGCGTCACCTGCCCTTCATATTCGTCGCCATGATTGCCCGACATCAGCAGCACGCGCGGGCCATCGCCATTCTTGATGCAGACCACCGGGATCGGCAGCCAGCCATAGGCGGAGCGATGCACCGAATGCGGCAGCCGCAGGAAGCCGGTCTGCTTGCCGTCCCTGGAAAAATCGACGGTCGTGGAAATGCGGCTGGGGCGGGGGGCGGCACTGCTTGTCATGGCGGGTTCCTTCGGCCTCCGGGAGAGCGGAGAAGAATTTAGGATAGTAATACCAACAGCCTGTCTGGTTAAGCAGATTGGGTCGCGCAGGTACTGAGGTAGGCTGGAAATCGGTCTATGACGTTCCGATGAAATTCTGCTGTTGGAAAGTCCTAATTTTTGCCGAAATTGCATAGGTGACGTGTGTTGACATCACATCGTAACCCCTGCTTTGATCCCCGGTCTCAACGGCAATCCTATAAAACAGCTGACTCTAATTCAGGCGATCATTTGCCGTTGTCTATATTTTGGGTTCCAAGGAGGCTTTTTCAGTATGCAACGACGATATCTTTCCACTGCGGCGCTTGCCGCGGTGCTGTCCGCCGGTCTGATGGCGGGCCCGGCTGACGCCAAGGAGCTGCGCTGGGCGTTCCAGACCGACACCACGTCCCTCGATCCGATGGGTCACAACGTCACCTTCACCTTCTCCGTGCTGGGCAATGTCTATGAAGGCCTGGTGCGCCGCGGCGCCGATCTTGAGATCGAGCCGGCGCTGGCCGAGAAGTGGGAAATCGTCGAGCCGAACCGCTGGCGCTTCCATCTGCGCAAGGGTGTGAAGTTCCACAACGGCAACGACTTCAATGCCGATGACGTGATCTTCAGCTACCAGCGCATCAACAATCCGGACTCCAACGTCCGCGACCGCGTTGCCGGCGTGACGGAAGTCGTCAAGGTTGACGATTACACGGTTGATTTCGTGACGGAGGTGCCGAACCCCATCCTGATCTCCCAGTGGGAGAGCTTCTTCATGATGGACAAGGAATGGTCCGAGGCCAATGGCGCGACCGTTCCGACCAACACCACCAAGGGCATCGAGAGCTATGCCGGGCAGCACGCCAATGGCACCGGCCCGTTCAAGATCACCGAGCGCACCGTCGATGTGCGCACCGTGTTCGTGCCGAATACCGAGTGGTGGGACAAGGCGACGCATAACCTGACCAAGGTCACCATGACCCCGATCACCCAGTCGGCGACGCGCGTTGCGGCGCTGCTGTCGGGCGAGATCGACATGATGTATCCGGCCCCGCTGCAGGATATCGACCGGATCAACAACAACCAGGGCACCAGCGTCATCAGCGGCCCTGAGCTGCGCACCATCTTCCTGGGCATGGACCAGTTCCGCGACAAGGCGCTGGGCACCAACACCGACAAGAACCCGTTCAAGGATGCGCGGGTGCGCAAGGCGGTCTATCAGGCGATCGATATCGAGCTGATCAAGAAGCGCATCATGCGCGGCCTGGCCGACCCGACCTCGATCATGATCTCGCCGAAGCTGTTCGCCCTTTCCGATCAGGTTTCGCGCTGGCCGTACGATCCCGAGGCGTCCAAGAAGCTGCTGGCCGAGGCCGGCTATCCGGACGGTTTCGAGACCCGCATGGATTGCCCGAACGACCGCTATGTGAACGATGCGCAGATCTGCCAGGCGATCACCGCCATGCTGGCGCGCGTCGGCATCAAGCTGAACATGCGGGCCTATCCGAAGGCGCAGTTCTTCGCCGACATCAACCGTGGCAAGCAGGACTTCGCGATCTACCTGCTGGGCTGGACCCCGTCCAGCTTCGACAGCCACAATGTTTATTACAACCTGATGTCCACCTGGAACGAGAAGACCGGCCAGGGCCGCGTCAACTATGGCGATTTCAGCGATCCGCGGATCGACGAGATCACCAAGCTGATCCTGACCGAGACCGACCAGGCCAAGCGTGACAAGCTGATCCTTGAAGGCTACCAGATCGTCAAGGAGCAGGCCTACTACATCCCGCTGCACCAGCAGGCCGTCGTCTGGGCGGCGCGCGACACTATCGAGCTGAAGCAGCGCGCGGACAACCAGTTCCACTTCCGTCATGTGACGGTGAAGTAAGACTGGGTAATTGAAGCGGGAGTGTCCCAACCGGGGCACTCCCGTTCCCTTTTGTTCCGGGTGCAGCGATGTGCCCGCTCGTTTCGAGATTGAAGACGCCAGATGCTTAAATTCATCGCCGGACGGCTGATGCAGTCCGTGTTCGTGATGCTCTTCGTCGGCGCGATCGCCTTCACGCTGTTCCAGTTCGTGGGCGACCCGATCAACCAGATGGTCGGCGAAGACGCAACCCAGGCCGAGCGCGAGGAATTGCGCGAACGACTGGGCCTCAACGATCCGCTGATCGTCCAGTTCGGCCGTTTTGCCGCCAATGCGGCGACCGGCGATTTCGGCTTTTCCTATCAGCACAAACGCCCGGTCATCGACCTGATCGCGGAGCGGCTGCCGGCAACGCTGGAGCTGGCGGGCCTGTCCATCATCCTGGCGCTGCTGGTCGGCATCCCGATGGGCGTCTATACCGGCCTGCACCGCTATGGCGTGCTGTCCAAGATATTCATGACGCTGTCATTGATCGGCGTCTCGCTGCCGACCTTCCTGATCGGCATCCTGTTCATCTACCTGTTCTCGGTCATTCTCGGCTGGCTGCCCTCCTTCGGGCGCGGCGAGGTGGTCGATCTCGGCTGGTGGACCACCGGCCTCCTGACGCTGTCGGGCTGGAAGGCGGTCATTCTGCCGGCGGTCACGCTGGCACTGTTCCAGATGACGCTGGTGATGCGCCTGGTGCGTGCCGAGATGCTGGAGGTGATGCGCACTGACTACATCAAGTTCGCGCGCGCCCGCGGCATCGCCAACCGGGCAGTCCAGTTCCGCCACGCGCTGAAGAACACGCTGGTGCCGGTGATCACCATCATCGGCCTGCAGCTGGGCACTGTCATCGCCTTCGCCATCATCACCGAGACGGTGTTCCAGTGGCCGGGCATGGGGCGGCTGTTCCTGCAGGGCATCCAGTCCGTCGATATCCCCATCATGTCGGCCTACCTGGTGATGATCGCCTTCTTCTTCGTGGTCATTAACCTGATCGTCGATATTCTCTATTACGTGGTCGATCCGCGCCTGCGCATCGACAGTGCGAAGGGTGCCAACTGATGAGCGGCGCGATGACGAACAAGGGCGACAAGCCCGTGGCGCGATTCGGCGATGGCGTGAAGCGCGCGCTGGACAGCGACATCTTCCACAGCTTCCTGAAGTCGCCGGTGACCATCGTCGCCAGCATCGTCACGCTGGTGATGATCCTGGCCTCGGTCTTCGCCCCGCTGGTGGCGCCGCACGATCCGTTCGACGTGGCGACGCTGAACCTGCTGGACTCCGAGCTGCCACCCTTCTGGGAGGCCGATGGCGATGCCCGCTACCTGCTGGGCACCGACAATCTGGGCCGCGACGTGTTCTCCCCCATCCTCTATGGCAGCCGGGTGTCGCTGCTGGTCGGCTTCACCAGCGTCGTGCTGTCGATGGTGCTGGGCATCGCGCTGGGCCTCGTCGCCGGCTACAAGGGCGGGCTGATCGACGCCTTCATCATGCGTGTGGCGGAAATCCAGCTGTCCTTCCCGACCATCCTGGTGGCGCTGCTGATCAACGGCATCATGCGCGGCCTGCTGCCGCCGGCGCAGCATGCGGAGCTGACGATCCTGGTGCTGGTGCTGTCCATCGGCCTGTCCAACTGGGTGCAGTTCGCGCGTACCGTGCGCGCCTCGACGCTGGTCGAGCGCAACAAGGAATATGTGCTGGCCGCCCGGCTGATCGGCGTGAAGCCGTTCTTCGTCATGCTGCGCCATGTGCTGCCGAACGTGATGGGGCCGATCCTGGTCATCGCCACGCTGGGCCTCGCCGGTGCCGTGCTGACCGAGGCGACGCTGTCCTTCCTGGGTGTCGGCGTGCCGCCGACCGAACCGTCGCTGGGCACGCTGATCAATGTCGGCAGCGACTATCTGTTCTCCGGCGCGTGGTGGATCACGATCTTCCCCGGTGCCGCGCTCGCCATCCTGGTGCTGGCCGTGAATCTGGTCGGCGACTGGCTGCGTGATGCTCTCAACCCGAAGCTGAGGTAAGGACGATGGCGCTTCTCAACATCAAGGGCATGCGCATCGAGTTTCCCTCGCGGCGCGGGACGGTCGAGGCGGTGAAGGGCATCGACCTTGAAGTGAATGGCGGCGAGATCGTCGGCGTTGTCGGCGAATCCGGTGCCGGCAAATCGACCATCGGTAATGCCGTGATCGGCCTGCTGGAAGCACCGGGGCGCATGACTGGCGGCGAGGTCGAGCTGCATGGCGAGCGGATCGACAACAAGCCGTTCCAGGCGATGCAGAAGATCCGCGGCCGGAAGATCGGCATGATCTTCCAGGACCCGCTGACCAGCCTGAACCCGCTGTTCACCGTGGGCCAGCAACTGGTCGAGACGGTGCGCACCCACCTCGACATGAGCGAGGATCAGGCGCGCAAGCGGGCCATCGAGATGCTGGAGGAAGTCGGTATCGACGATGCGGAAAACCGCGTCGATCAGTATCCGCACCAGTTCTCCGGCGGCATGCGCCAGCGCGTCGTCATCGCGCTGGCGCTGTGCGCCGAGCCGGAAATGGTCATCGCCGACGAGCCGACGACGGCGCTCGACGTGTCGATCCAGGCGCAGATCCTCGATCTGATCCGCAAGCTCTGCAAGGAGCGTAATGTCGGCGTCATCATCATCACCCACGATATGGGCGTGATCGCCGAGATCACCGACCGGGTGGCGGTGATGTATCGCGGCAAGATCGTGGAGCTGGGCGAGACCGCGCAGGTGCTGGGGCGCCCCGAGCATCCCTACACCAAGAGCCTGATGGCCGCCGTGCCGCGCTCTGACGTGAAGCTGGACCGGTTCCCGCGCGTCTCCTATTCCGACGGCGAGGTGAAGCAGCACCAGCATATCGACATCCAGTCGCACTGGCTGGGCAAGGCGCAGGCCAAGACCTCGGAGAATACCGGCCCGCTGGTCCGCTGCGAGAACCTCACCATGCGGTTCACCAGCCGCTATTCGGTGATCCCGTCCTGGCGCAAATACTTCACCGCCGTCGATAACGTCTCCTTCGACATCAAGCGCGGCGAGATCTTCGGCGTGGTCGGCGAGAGCGGCAGCGGCAAGTCCACCGTCGCCCGCATGATCGCCGGCCTCTACACGCCCAGCGCCGGCACGATCTATTTCGACGACACGGCGGTCAGCACGCTGAAGACCGACAAGGAGCTGGACCCGTTCCGCCGGCAGATCCAGATGATCTTCCAGGACCCCTATTCCTCGCTCAATCCGCGCATGCGGGTGTTCGACGTGATCGCCGAGCCGATTCGCCATCACCGGCTGGCGGAGAGCAAGGAGCAGGTGACCCAGATCGTCGAGGACCTGCTGGAGCATGTGGAGCTGGGCCGCGCGGCGGCCTGGAAGTATCCGCATGAATTCTCCGGCGGGCAGCGCCAGCGCATCTCCATCGCGCGGGCGCTGGCAACCCGGCCGCGCTTCCTGATCTGCGACGAGCCGACCTCGGCGCTCGACGTGTCGATCCAGGCACAGATCCTGAACCTGCTGAAGGACCTGCAGCAGGAACTTGGCCTGACCATGCTGTTCATCAGCCATGATCTGCCGGTGATCCGCCAGATGTGCGACCGCGTGGCGGTCATGCAGAACGGCAAGATCATGGAGATCGCGGAGACCGAGACGCTGTTCACCGCCCCGCAGAACCCTTACACCCAGCGACTGCTGCAGCTGATGCCGACGATGAATTTCGACGTCGCGGTCTGACGCTTCGCTTCATCGATCCGCCCTATGCTCCCGACCCTCTCCCCTTGCGGGAGAGGGTGGTGAGCGTCAGCGAACCGGGTGAAGGGGCGGCTCAGCCTGTGCGGTTACCCCTCACCCAGCCTCGCCTAATTCGCTCTCGCTCATAAGGCTCGGTAACCCTCTCCCGCAAGGGGAGAGCGAAGAGATTTACGGTGCCATTTCTTTGGTCGTCATTCCCGGGCTTGTCCCGGGAATCCAGGGTTCAGCCTGCACGGGCGGGCATCCAGTAAGCTGAGGTCTGGACCCCCGCAATAAATGCGGGGGTGACGGTCTGAAGTAGATTGCCCGGTCCGAACCTCTCGAAGGGCATTACGGTTTCCCGTCTATTCCGAACGCGCCCTGCCGACCGCACAAAGAAAAACGCCCGGTGCTCAGCACCGGGCGTTTTCTTGTCGGGTGCCTGTCCGCTTAGCGGAACAGGACGACCACGCGGCGGTTGCGCTGCTCGCGCACGCCATCGGCGGTCGGCACGGCGAGGTCGCCCTCGCCCTGGCCGCTGGCGGTGATCCGGCTGACCGGAATGCCGTCGGCGATCAGCGCGTCACGGACCGCCTGGGCGCGGCGCAGCGACAGGCGCATGTTGTAGTCGGACGGGCCGGCGGCGTCGGCATGGCCAACGACGGCGATCGGCGCCTTCTCGTTGCGCGCGGCGTCGGCGGCGGTACGCACGATGCGCAGACCCTCAGCCGACAGGTTGGCGCTGTCGAAGGCGAAATAGACCGTGTACGGGCCAGCCGGAGCCGGGGTGCCGGTCGGGGCCGGAGCAGCGGCCTTCGGCGGATTCATGCCCGCATCGACCTTCTCCATCGCGTCCATGAAGCCCTTGCGGCAGGCGGCGATATGGTCGAACTGCCAGTTCTCCTCCTGCTGCTCGACCCAGCAGTCGAACATGGCCTGCGCGCGCGCGGCATCGGCCGGCAGCTTGGTACGGGCGCTGCCGTCCAGCGCGGTCACCAGGCGCTGGCGGGCGGTGGTCAGCTCGCCCACCTTGTCGGCCGGGACATTCCAGTCGCCGACCTGCTCGGGCAGGACCAGCTGGTTGTTCGCGGCGGCAAGACCCTTCTTCGACCAGGTCACCGAATCGGGCCAGTCATACATCTTGTCGGCTTCGTACACCGCCAGCTCGCGATATTCGTTGGTCAGCGCAACATTGAAGGGCGACGCGCCGGTCGGCTGCGCGGTGCGGACATGGTCGATGTTCGCGGTGCCGCAGGCGGCAACCAGCAGGGCGGTGGCCCCTGCGAACAGGAATTTCATGGATGAATGGAAGGCCATTGGGGGTTCCTTTCTTGTCTTGCGGCGCACGCGAAAGCACGGGGATATCGCCCGCTCCGCGCGTCATTGTCTTTGCGGCATGACGCCTGTCTCGTCAAAGCTCCGATGCAGCTTATCACGATACCTCTTGCAACACTATGAACCCGCGAGGGCGGGGTAAAGTTCCCAGCCAATTCAGCCGATGCTGATGGGTCAGTCGAGCGTGATGATTTTGCCACTGCCGGCAGCCCCGGCATCGGCCGGATCGTGCGTCACCAGCAGCACCGGAAGGCCACGCCGCCGCGCATGATCGAACACGAAGGCGCGGAAGCGTTCGCGCAGGGCCGCATCCAGCTTACCGAAGGGTTCGTCCAGCAGCAGCAGGCAAGGGTCCGACAGCAGCGTGCGCATTAGCGCCGCGCGGGCGCGCTGTCCGCCCGACAGGGTGGCCGGGTCGCGGCTGGCGAACCCGGCGAGGTCGGCCTCTTCCAGCGCCTGGTCGATGCGCGCCCGGCGTTCGGCCCGGCCACGCACCGATGGCGGCAGGCCGAAGGCCAGATTCTCGCCGACCGACAGATGCGGGAACAAGAGGTCGTCCTGGAACAGGATGCCGATGCGCCGCTGTTCGGGTGGCAGGGCCAGGATATCCCCGCCATCCACCAGCACCGTCCCTTCGGCGGTGAAGGCGGGCGGCAGCATGCCGCACAGATGGGCCAGCAGACTTGATTTGCCGGAGCCGCTCGGCCCCATGATCGTGGCAATCTCGCCCGGACCGACGGCAAGGTCGAGCGGCCCGATCAGCCGGGTGCCATTCAGATGCAGGGTAACGCCTCGCAAATCCAGCCGGTGGCCGCTCATCCGATTCTCCTGAGGCCCGCCCGGTGGCGATAGAGCCACGCCGGCAGCAGCAGCGCCAGCAGGAAACCCAGGAAGGGCAGGCCGCCCTGCGCGAAGGCGAAGACGGCGACCACCCGCCGGTCGGCCCCGGCGGACAGGCTGACTGCCTCCGTCGTCAGCGTCGCATAGCGCCCGGCCCCGGCGAACAGGGTTGGCAGATACTGGCTGACCGAGACGGCGAATCCGATGGCCGCCGCGATGAGGATCGGTTTCAGCAGGATCGGCAGCTTCACCCGCCAGAACACGCGCGCCGGACTAGCGCCGAGGCAGCGCGCCGTGCGTTCATAGCGCGCATCGAGCGCGCGGTAGGGGTCGGCCAGCGCCAGATAGACATAGGGCAGCACGAACAGCAGGTGGCTCCAGACCAGAGCTGCCGCGCTGCCATCCAGCCGGGCGACGACCAGCAGCACCTGCACGCCGAACAGGAACCCGACCTGCGGCACCAGCAACGGCAGATAGAGCAGCCACAGCCCGCGCTGGCTGAGCGCCCGGCCGCGCCGCTGCTCATGCTCCAGGCAGGCGAGCACCAGCGCCAGCGCGATCAGCGTTGCGGCAAGGCCGGCCCACAGCGTGGTCCAGAACGGCAGGGCCAGCGTCTCGCCTTGCCGCATCCAGGTCGACAGGCCGATGCTCTGCGGTAGCGCGTCGGGATAGCGCCAGCGCCCGGCCAGCGACCACAGCCCCAGCGCCAGCAGCGAGAACAGGGACAGGGCTAGCGCCAGCCCGCCGCCCACGCCGGCGGCAAGGCGCAGGCCGGTGCCGCTGCCACCGCGCGATCCGCCCGCGATCCAGCGCCGGCCCAACGCGCCGGTCAGCGCCTCGATGCCGCGCGTGAGGCCGATGGCGAGCGCCACCACGAGGCAGAGCAGCACCGCCCCGGCGGCGGCGGGGAAGCGCATGGCGAGGTCTGGATCGTTGAACCAGCGCAGCAGCTGCACCGCCAGCGGCGGCGGCGTGTCGGGCGCCAGCACAATGGCCATATCGACATTGGACAGCGCATAGGCCAGCACGGCATAGAGCGGCAGCCTGATCTGCCGCTGCACCAGCGGCAGCACGGCCTTCAGCCAACCGGTGATCGGGCCGTAGCCCAGCGTGCGTGATACCGCCATCAGCCGGTTGGATGGCACCTGATTCAGCGCCGCCAGGATCATCAGCAGCAGGAAGGGGGTCTCCTTCAGCATCAGGGCCATTGTCAGCGCCAGCGCATAAGGGTCGGCGACGGTGGCGAAGCCGGGCGGCGTCTCCCAGCCGGTCAGCCAGGGCGAGATCAGGCGCGCGATCCAGCCGCTGGGCGCGATCAGGAAGGCGAAGCCGATGGCGAGTGCGGCATGCGGCACCGCCAGCAGCGGTGCCAGCGTGACGCGCAGCCGGGCGAACCAGGCGCGGTCATGGAAGGCGGCACACAGCCCGACGGCCAGCGTGTAGGAAAGGGCGGCGGACAGCAGCCCGCTGGTCAGGGTGAGCGTCAGCGCGGTGCCGAGGCCCGGCGCCCCGGCCAGCATCCGCCAGGGATCGGAGGGTGCCAGGTCCATACCGAGCACCGGCAGATGCCCGAAGGCCGGCAGCAGCGTGCCTGCCAGCCCGGCGGCGATGGGGCCGAGGAACAGCAGCAGGGTCAGCGGCGGGACGAGGCGCAGCATCCGGGAAGGCGGCTTAACGGCTGTAGCGCTTCAGCCATTCCTCCTCGATGCGGGTCATCCAGCTCGGATGCGGTTCCGGCAGGGCGGTGCCCAGCTCCTGCGGCGACAGGGTAGCGACGCCCAGCTGGATCGCCTCGAAGCGTGCCTTGTCGGCGGCAGGCAGGGCGGCGAGGTCCAGCACCGTGCCGTCGCCCCAATAGGCCGGGTCCTGCTTGCGCGCCTGCGCCTCTGGCGACAGAAGGAAGTTGGCGACCGCCATCGCGCCTTCCTTCGCCTTGGCATTGAACGGGATGGCGACGAAATGCGTGTTGCCGATGGTGCCGCCGTCCAGCACGAAGGTCCGCACGCTCTTCGGCAGCTTGCCCTCGGCGATCAGCGAGGAGGCCTCGCCCGGATGGAAGGACAGCGCCATGTCCACCGCGCCATCGTCCAGCATCTGGCGCAGCGCCGGGCCGCTCTTGGGGAAGGCCGCGCCCTCACGCCACAGCGCCGGGTGCAGTGCGTCCAGCCAGGCCCAGAGCGGCTGGGTCGCCGCGGCGAAGCCGGCCTCGTCCACCGGCTTCTGCAGGATTGCCCGGTCCGGCGTCAGCTCGACCAGCGCCTGCTTCAGGAAGGTGGAGCCGATAAAGTCCGGCGGGGCGGGATAGCCGAAGCGGCCGGGATTGGCCTTCGCCCAGTCCAGCAGCGCGGGGATGCTCCTCGGCGGGTTCTTCACCCGCGCGGTATCCATCATGAAGACGAACTGCGCCATGCCCCAGGGCGATTCCAGCCCGTCGGTCGGGATGGTGAAATCGACCAGCGTTGTTGGCTTGCCTTTCGTATCCACCAGCTTGAAATTGGGCAGCTTCTGCGTGAACGGGCCGAACAGCATCTGGCCGCGCTTCATGGCGGCGAAATTCTCGCCATTGATCCAGATGAGATCGACCGAGCCGCCTTCGACGCGGCCAGCGGTCTTTTCCGCCAGCACGCGGGACACCGCCTCCGCCGTGTCGGCCAGCTTTACATGGCGCAGCGTCACGCCGTATTCCGCCTGCACGCGCGTCCCCACCCACTGGATGTATGTGTTGATGCGCTCGTCGCCGGCCCAGGCGTTCCAATAGACGGTCTGGCCGCGTGCCTTGGCGAGGGTGTCGGACCAGTCATCCGCCTTCACGGTGCCGATCCCCGTTGCCAGCGCCAGCGCGGCCAGCATGATCTTCACGATGCGCATCTTTCCGGCTCTCCCCCTTGCCAAGATGGATAGTGATTACTAAGCCAGTCAGAACGGCCTGTCAGGCATCTCGCGCGCCCATCACGCAGCTTTGATGCCCCCAGAATGACCGTGGAAGAAGGAGGAAGCCATGATCCGCCTGTTCGTCGCCCTGTCCCTGCCGGCCGGCCTGCGCCAGCGGTTGGCGCTGATGGGCGGCGGCATTCCGGGGGCGAAATGGGTGGAGACTGACAATCTGCATCTCACCCTGCGCTTCATCGGCGAGGTGGAGGAGGGGCTGATGGAGGATATCGACGATGCGCTGCTGGGTGTCGATTCCGACCCGTTCGAACTGACGCTGGCCGGTGTCGGCCATTGGGAAACACGGGGCAAGGCCAATGCCCTGTGGGCCGGTGTCGAGAAATCGCCGGAACTGCTGCATCTGCACGACCGGGTTGAGGCGGCGCTGGTGCGCACCGGCCTGCCGCCGGAGCCGCGCAAGTTCGCCCCGCATGTCACGCTGGCGCGGCTGAAGAACCCGCCGGCCACCCGCGTTGGCGATTTCCTGCGCGAGCATGGCCCGTTCCGCGCGCCGCCCTTCGCGGTGCAGGGCTTCGCGCTCTATTCCAGCATCCTTGGCGCCACCGGCCCGACCTACCGGGAGGAGGCGTTCTATCCGCTGCCCGCATCCGGCTGACAGGCGTGCAAGAGGCGGCTATCCTCATGCGAAAAGGGGGCGGGGCGCTTCATGGCTGAGTCCATCGTTATCCTGACCGGGGCCGGGATCTCCAAGGAATCCGGCCTCGATACCTTCCGCGATGCGGACGGCATCTGGTCGCGCGTGCGCATCGAGGATGTCGCCACGCCGCAGGCCTTCCGCGACAATCCGCTGCGCGTCCATGATTTCTACAATGCCCGCCGCCAGCAGCTGCTGGAGTCCAATATCCAGCCGAACCCGGCCCATCTGGCGCTGGCCCGGCTGCAGCGCGACTGGCCGGGCGAGGTGCTGCTGGTCACCCAGAATATCGACGATCTGCATGAGCGCGGCGGCAGCGCCAGCGTGCTGCATATGCATGGCGAGCTTTTGAAGGCGCGCTGCACCCATTGCCATGTCGTGGCCGAGTGGCGTGCGCCGCTCAGCGTCGGCACCGCCTGCCCCTCCTGCGGCCATGCCGCCGGGCTGCGCCCGCATGTCGTCTGGTTCGGCGAGATGCCGCTGGAGATGGAGCGCATTTATACGGCATTGGATGCCTGCGGGTTGTTCGTCTCCATCGGCACCTCGGGCAATGTCTATCCGGCGGCGGGCTTTGTGGATGAGGTCAGCCGGCGCGGCCATGCCCATACGGTGGAGCTGAATCTGGAGCCGTCCTCCGGCACCGATCTGTTCGACGAGGCGATCCACGGCCCGGCCAGCGAGATCGCGCCCGCCTTCGTGGAGCGGGTGCTGACATCGGGATGGTAGGAGAGACCCTTCCAGCGCTGCTGCGGGAGATAGCGGCCTGCCGGCTGTGCGCGGCGCATCTGCCGTTGGGCCCCCGCCCGGTGATCCGCGCGGCGGCGACTGCCCGCATCCTGGTGATCGGCCAGGCGCCGGGCACCAGGGTGCACAAGACCGGCATTCCCTTCAACGATCCCAGCGGCGACCGGCTGCGCGACTGGATGGGGATCGACCGCGACATCTTCTATGACGAGACGCGCATCGCCATCATGCCGATGGGGCTGTGCTATCCGGGCCGCAACGCGCGCGGCGGCGATGCGCCGCCCCGGCCGGAATGCGCGCCGCTCTGGCATGACCGGGTGCGGGCATTGCTGCCGGAGATCGAGCTGACGCTGCTGATCGGCACCTATGCTCAAGGACGCTATCTGGGCGAGAAGCGGGAAAAGACGCTGGCGGCCACCGTGGCGCGCTGGCGCGACTTCGGCCCCGCTTTCATCCCCACGCCGCACCCCAGCCCGCGCAACCGCAACTGGCTGAAGACCCACCCCTGGTTCGAGGAAGAGGTCGTGCCGGAGATACGGCGGCGGGTGCGGGAACTGGTGTGAGGGAGATTAATCGCCGCGCCTTACGGCGTGCAGCTGCTTCTTATGGGCAATGACACTGCGCAGCACAGTCTCGAACCAAGGTTTGCCGAATTGCCCTAGTGGCGGGTCTGGTTCCAGATAGAAGGACTGGCCGACGATATCGGTGTTGTATTCGTCCAGCACGATCCAGAGCCGCAGGCTGGTATCCAAACCGGCGCGCCGTTTCTCGATCTCCGGGATTTCCACGGCGAAGCAGTCCGGTCTGGGCGGCTGGCTGGTAATGGGGAACAGTAACAGCGTATCACCGTCCGGGCGGGGAAGACGGATGCCGACGGCTGTTGGGCGTGACTTGCGGCCCTCGGTTTCGCCGCGTGCTGCCTCCCGCGCCCAAAGATAAGGATAGCGGATAACGCAGCCGGTGCGTAGCGCCTCGAAGCTCATCCGTGCTTGCCTGGATCGGCATCGTCTTCTTGCGCATAAGCGTCGATGGCAGTCTCGATCTCGGCGAGCAGGGCGCTGGGCATACTCTCCAGCGTGCCTACCGTGCGCGTCTCAGCATTTTTGCGCAGCCGGTTATAATCCTCAATGTTCAGCAGCACGAGGCGCGGTTTGTTGCGCTGGGTGATCGTCACCGGGTGGCGCAGCGCCTCGGCGATGATATCGCCCGACTTGCGGGACAGGTCGCTGGTCGAATAGCTCTGCCGGCTCATATTTGGAAATCCAGTAATGCTGTGCTTGCTATAATATACAGCAATCTTGGGGAGGGTTCCACACCGGCCGTCACCCTCGGGCTTGTTCCGCCCATAGCACTTGGGGGGCCATCCGTCCGTGCGGTTTGCTCGGTCAATGGATGGTCGGATAAAGTCCGACCATGACGAGATAGAGTGTCATTGCCGGGCTTGACCCGGCAATCCAGGGGCGGTGCTCTGCTCTGCCTGAACCGTTTCAGGAGGTGGCCCCTGGACCCTCGGGTCAAGCCCGAGGGTGACGATGGAAGTGAAAGCCTACTCCCTGACCACCAGCACGGAGCAGGCGGCGTGGCGGACTACGCGGGCGGCGTTCGGGCCGAGAAGGTAGTCCTTCAGCTCCGGCCGGTGCGCGGCCAGCACGATCAGGTCGATTTTCAGCTTCTTCGCGAGGTCAAGGATGCGCTCATAGACCGTGCCCTCGGCGACGATGCACTGGGTCGGGATCTCCTTTGGAATCTCCGTATCGATGAAGGCACGCAGCTTGCTCTGGCAGGCTTCCACGGCCTTTTTCTCGAAGCCTTTGGGGAAGAACTGGCCGACCATCGTCATGCCGAAATCCGGTACCACGGTCATCACATGCAGCCGCGTGCCGAAGGCGCGGGCATGGTCGATGGCGACCGGCAGCGCCGATTTCCAGGAGCTGTCCTGATTGAGATCGACCGGCAGCAGGATGTCCTTGTACATAGCCTGTCCTCCCTTACGCGGTGGCTGGTGCCGGGCCGTCCGTCCGGCGGCGGCGCTGCAGCAGCATGATGCCGCCCAGCAGGATCAGCGCCGGGACGAACATCCACTGCTTGTCCGGCGTCTCGACCGGCAGCTCGACCACCTTGATCTCCCAGTCGAAGTCGATGCCGGCCTTCTCCGCAGGGGAGCCGAAGACGACATTGTCCACCAGCATCTTGCCGTCATCCTCTATGACCTCGATGCCGGCGAACTGCAGACGTTCGGCACCATCCGCCTTCGGGCCCAGCGGCAGGCGCACGGTCTTGCTGATCTCCTTGCCGTCCAGCGTCAGCCCTTCGACGACGACACGCAGCATCGCGTCCTCCGGCTTCTGCGCCACCACCTCGACGATCTGCTTCGGATCGACGCGCTCCAGCGGCGGATAGAGCATGTCCATCCAGAAGCCGGGCCTCAGCAGGGTGAAGGCAACCAGCAGCAGCACCGCCGATTCCCACAGCCGGCTGCGCACCAGGAAGAAGCCCTGGGTCGAGGCCGCGAACACCAGCATGGCTATCACTGCCGCCGCGACCGTGATGATGAGGTGCAACGGCCCGCCGATATTGATCAGCAGCAACTCGGTATTGAAGATGAAGATGAAGGGCAGGATCGCCGTGCGCATGGAGTAGTAGAAGGACACCAGGCCGGTCTTGATCGGGTCGGCGCCGGAAATCGCCGCGGCGGCGAAGGAGGCGAGGCCCACCGGCGGCGTGACGTCCGCCATGATGCCGAAATAGAACACGAACAGATGCACCGCGATAAGCGGCACCAGCAACCCGCTCTGCGCGCCCAGCTCCACGATCACCGGCGCCATCAGGGTGGAGACCACGATGTAGTTCGCCGTGGTCGGCAGCCCCATGCCCAGGATCAGGCTGATGACGGCGGTGAAGATCAGCATCAGCATCAGATTGCCGGCGGAGATGAACTCCACGAATTCGGTCATGATCAGGCCGATGCCGGTCAGCGACACGGTGCCGACGATGATGCCGGCCGCCGCCGTGGCGATGCCGATGCCGATCATGTTGCGCGCACCGGTGGCCAGCCCGTCGATCAGCTCGACCGTGCCCTGGCGCATGGCGGCCAGGGTGTCGGTCTTGCGGAACAGCGCGATCAGCGGGCGCTGGGTCAGCAGGATGAAGATCATGAAGGCGGTCGCCCAGAAGGCCGACAGGCCGGGCGACAGACGCTCGATCATCAGGCACCAGATCAGCACCACGACCGGCAGCAGGAAGTGCAGGCCGGCCTTCACCGTCGGTGCGGTTTCCGGCAGCTTCACCAGCGGCGAGTTCGGGTCGTCCATGACCAGTTCCGGCACCGTGGTCGAGTACCAGACCAGGCCGATATAGGCGGCCAGCACCAGCACCGCGATGATGGGGCTGGCGGCGTCGCCGAAGGCGGTCTTGATCCAGCCGACGCCGTAATAGACCACGCCAGAGAGAATGATGATGCTGGCAATGGTGATGCCGAAGGTGATCAGCGCCATCGGCAGGGTCTTGGGGTTCGGCTTCTCCATCCCCTTCAGCCCCAGCTTCAGCGCCTCCAGATGGACGATGTAGAGCAGCGCGAGGTAGGAGATGATCGCCGGCAGGAAGGCGTGCTTGATGACATCGACATAGGAGATGCCGACATATTCTACCATCAGGAAGGCGGCAGCGCCCATGACCGGCGGCATGATCTGGCCGTTCACCGAAGCCGAGACCTCGACCGCGCCCGCCTTCTCCGCCGGATAGCCGACGCGCTTCATCAGCGGGATGGTGAAGGTGCCGGTGGTCACGGTGTTGGCGATGGAGGAGCCGGAGATCAGGCCGGTCATGCCCGACGCCACGACGGCTGCCTTGGCCGGGCCGCCGCGCAGATGGCCGAGCAGCGCGAAGGCGACCTTGATGAAGTAGTTGCCGGCGCCGGCCTTGTCGAGCAGCGAGCCGAACAGCACGAACAGGAAGACGAAGCTGGTGGACACGCCCAGCGCGATGCCGAACACGCCCTCCGTGGTCAGCCATTGCTGGTCCATGGTGCGGGCCAGCGAGGCGCCCTTGTGCGCGATCACCGACGGCATGTAGGGGCCGGCAAAGGTGTAGATCAGGAAGACGATGGCGACGATCATCAGCGGCGGGCCCAGCGCCCGGCGGGTCGCCTCCAGCAGCAGCAGCATGCCGATGACCGAGACGATCAGGTCGAACTGTGTCGGCATGCCCGGCCGCTGCGCCAGGTCGCGGTAGAAAATGAAGATGTAGGCGGCGCAGAAGGCGGCGGCGATGGCCAGCACCCAGTCCTGAATCGGGATATAGCTGCGCGGGGAGCGTTTCAGCGCCGGATAGGCCAGGAAACCCAGGAACAGCGCGAAGGCGAGGTGGATCGAGCGCGCCTCGGTATCGTTCAGGATCGCGAAGTTCAGCATGAAGGGCAGCGGTGAGGCATACCACAGCTGGAACAGCGACCAGGCGACGGCGGTGACCAGCAGCAGCACGCCGACCGGCCCCGTGGGGCTGCGTCCGCCGGTGTCGGCCTGGGCGACCAGATCCTGAAGGTCGGTGTCGGAAAGACCCTTGCGGCCTTCGCTTGCATTGGACATGGAGCCCCCCGGTCCTGAATTCAGATGACGCCTAACTGTAAGAGAGCTTGCCGCGAATTGAAACTATTGCGGGAAGCGGGCGTCGGCGATTGGGCGGCAGGGGGACAGACAAGGCAAAAGCGCCCGCGATCCACTCCGACCAGTCACCTATCCTCAGACCGTCACCCCCGCATTTATTGCGGGGGTCCAGGCTTCCGCTTGCTGGATGACCGCCCGAGTGGGCTGAACCCTGGATTCCCGGCACAAGGCCGGGAATGACGGTCCGAGAGTGCGGTCGGTCGGCATCCGGTCCGCGGCTATCCCGGAAGGTGGAAGCTTTCGCGTGGCCGGCCCTATGCTTCGAGACGCTCGCCGAGGCTCGCTCCTCAGCATGAGGTCACCAGGGGGCACCGCCGGTATTCCAACTCTCCCCTCGTCCTGAGGAGCCCGCTTCAGCGGGCGTCTCGAAGGACATGGGGGAGGGCGAGTTCATTCATGACGCAGGCAAAAAGAAAGCGGGGCCGGTTTCCCGGCCCCGCTTCTTGTTCCGCCGAGGCGGACCCGATTACATCAGGCCGGCTTCGCGATAGTACTTGGCGGCACCGTCATGCAGCGGGGCCGACAGGGCGTTCATGGTCATGCCCTTCTTGTCGAGCACGCCGAAGGCCGGGTGCAGCTTCTTGAAGTCCTCGAAATTCTCGAACACCGCCTTCACGGTCTGATAGACCACATCCTCGGAGACGGTGGCGGAGGTCACGACCGTGGCGCCCACACCGAAGGTGGTGACGTCATTCGGGTTGCCGGTGTACATGCCGCCCGGGATGGTCGCCTTGGAGTAGTAGGGGTTCTCGGCCAGCAGCTTGTCGATGGCCGGGCCGTCAACATTCACCAGCACGGTCTCGCAGGAGGTGGTGGCTTCCTGGATCGAGCCGTTCGGATGGCCGACGGTGTAGATGATGGCATCGACCTTGTTGTCGCACAGCGCCTGGCTCTGCTCGGCCGGCTTCAGCTCGGAGGCCAGCGAGAAGTCGGCAGTGGTCCAGCCCTTGGCCTTCAGCACCACATCCATGGTGGCGCGCTGGCCGGAACCCGGATTGCCGACATTGACGCGCTTGCCCTTCATGTCGTCGAAGGTCTTGATGCCGGAATCCTTGCGGGCCAGCACGGTGAAGGGCTCGGGATGCAGCGAGAACATGGCGCGGATCTGCTTGATGGGCTTGCCCTCGAACGGACCGCCCGACCCGTTGTAGGAGTGATACTGCCAGTCGGACTGCGCGACGCCGATCTCCATCTCGCCCTGGGCAATGGCGTTGATGTTGTAGATCGAGCCGCCGGTGCTCTCGACCGAGCAGCGCAGGCCGTGGGTCTTGCGGTCGGCATTCACCAGGCGGCAGATCGCACCGCCGGCCGGGTAATAGACGCCGGTGACGCCGCCGGTGCCGATGGTGAAGAACTTCTGCTGTGCCTGCGCGGCCGTGCCATCGGCCAGCGCCAGACCGCCAAACGCAAGCGCGGCGGCAAAGGAAAGGGACGTGAGCTTCTTCATCTGTGTGCTCCCTTATCGTGTCGTTTGATGATTCTGCCATTCCCGATACGGCGCAAAGGCTCACGCACCGGGATGTTTTCGTGCTCTGGGGCGGCCTGTGCCGCCCGGCTCTTGTGCGGGACTATGCCCGCTGAAGCCGGGCGGGTCAACCAAGCGGCGGCAGCACGGTACCGTGGGTGAGCTATCCTGAGGCGTCCGCTTGAATTGTAATTCTTTCCTTTGTCATTGCCGGGCTTGACCCGGCAATCCAGGGGCCACGTTCTGTAATGCTACAGGCTAGGCACCGCCCCTGGACCCCCGGGTCAAGCCCGGGGGTGACATAAGGGGGGCCGCCTCAGGCCACCTGCTTCGCCTCGGCCAGCACGGATGTGAGCGTGCGGTCCAGCTTCTCGACGATCTCGGCGATATGGCTCTCATCAATGATGAAGGGCGGGGCCAGCAGGATGTGCACGCCGTTCCTGCCATCCACCGTGCCGGCGCCGGGATAGCACATCAGCCCTTCCTCCATCGCCTTCAGCCGGATCTTGTTGTGCAGGCCCAGCTTCGGGTCGAAGGTCTGCTTGGTCGCACGGTCGGCCACCAGCTCGATGCCGACGAACAGCCCGCGCCCGCGGATGTCGCCGACATGGTGGTGATTGCCGAACCGTTCCTGCAGGGCGGCGCGCAGCTGTTCGCCGCGCAGGCGGACATTCTCCAGCAGGTTATCGTCGCGGATCACCTTCTGCACGGTCATCGCCGTGGCACTCGCCAGCGTGTGGCCCATATAGGTGTGGCCGTGCATGAAGGCGCCGCTGCCTTCATCGATCGCCTTGCATATCCTGCCCGACACTAGCATCGCGCCGATCGGCTGATAGCCGGCTCCCAGCCCCTTGGCGATGCACAGCAGGTCCGGCGCCACGCCATCCTCCTCGCAGGCATAGAGGTAGCCGGTGCGCCCCATGCCGCACATCACCTCGTCGAAGATCAGCAACACGCCGTACTTGTCGCAGATTTCGCGGATGCGCTTCAGATAGCCCGGCACGGCGGGCACGACGCCGGCCGTGGCGCCGACCACCGGCTCACAGGCGAAGGCGGCCACGGTGTCGGGGCCGAGTTCGATGATCTTCGCTTCCAGCTCGTTGGCGGCGCGCAGCCCGTATTCTTCCTCCGTCTCGTCATGGTGCTGATGGCGGTAGGCGTAGCAGGGCGCGATATGGTGCGCATTCTCCGACAGCAGCGGCTGGTACAGCTCGCGGCGCGCCATGTTGCCGCCCAGCGACAGCGCGCCCAGCGTGTTGCCGTGGTAGGACTGGCGGCGCGCGATCAGCTTGGTGCGCTGCTTCTGGCCGATCTCCACGAAATATTGCCGGGCGATCTTGATCGCGGATTCCAGCGCCTCCGAGCCGCCGGAAACGAAGAACACCCGCTCCAGCCCGTCCGGCGCATTGTCGATCAGATAGTCGGCCAGTTCTTCCAGCGGCTCGGTAGTGAAGAAGCCGCTATAGGCGAAGGCCAGCTTGTCGATCTGCTCGTGCATGGTCTTGCGCACCGCCGGATGGCTGTGGCCGAGGCAGGACACGGCCGCCCCGCCGGAGGCGTCGAGATAGCGCTTGCCCTCGGCATCGATGATGTAGCAGCCATCGCCGGCCACGGCGGTCGGCATCGGCTCGTTGGGCAGGCGGTGAAAGACGCGGGACGGGGTGCCGGACATGGCTGGCTTCCTGATGCAAGGGCGATAGGGGTATGAAGGCGCGGCCAAGCACGTTCGTCAATGGGAAGTGGGGCGGCAAGTGCGGTGTATTTGCCCGCAGGCAGCGCGCCCGCTATAACGCCGCAGCCGCGAAACGCCAGCAGGGGGAAGTGAGAACGCATGGACATCAAGCAGCACATCCGCGAAGTGCCGGATTTTCCGAAGCCGGGAATCCTGTTCTACGACATCTCCACCCTGCTGATGCATCCCGGCGCCTGGCAGCACACGGTGCGCCAGATGGCCGACGCCATCGCCCCGCACAAGCCGGATTTGCTGGCCGGCATCGAATCGCGCGGCTTCCTGGTATCCGCCCCGCTGGCGCTGATGCTGGGCTGCGGCTTCATCATGCTGCGCAAGAAGGGCAAGCTGCCCGGCGCCACGGTGCGCCACGAATATGATCTGGAATACGGCTCCGACATTATCGAGATTCAGGAAGGTGCCGTGCAGCCGGGCCAGAAGGTGGTGCTGGTTGACGATCTGCTGGCGACCGGCGGCACGCTGGCGGCGGCGGCGGAGCTGATCCGCAAGGTCGGCGGTCAGGTGCCGGCGGCGGCCTGCATCATCGAGCTGACCTTCCTGAACGGCCGCGACAAGCTGGACATGCCGATCACCACGCTGGCGCAGTATGACCAGTAGGGGGAGGGACGTTTCTCCCCTCACCCAGCTCCAGCTAGGCTCATTTCATTCGCCAAGCTTCCGCATCCCTCTCCCCTTCCGGGGCGAGGGAACAAAAAAGAAGATGAAAAGAAGCTCCCTCGCCCCCTTGGGGGAGAGGGATGCGCAGCCTTGTGAGCGTAGCGAACTAGGCGAAGCTGGGTGAGGGGGGTACAGAACTCTACCCCGCCTTGCCCTCGTACAGCGCGTCGAGGATGGCCTGGTATTCCTTGCGGATATTGTGCCGCCTGATCTTCATGGTCGGCGTCAGCATCTGGTTGTCGGTGGTGAAGGGCTCGGTCGCGATGACGAAGCGGCGCACCTTCTCCAGGCTGGAAAGGTCGCGGTTCACCCGGTCCAGCACCTCGCCGATTGCGGCGCGGAAGTCCTTGTCGCCGGCCAGTTCCGCCAGGTTCGGCGCCACGCCCTTGCCCTTCGCGTAGCTCTCCACGAAATCCTGCGCCGGCACGATCAGCCCCACCAGATAGGGCCGCTTGTCGCCATACACCATGGCCTGGTTGATCTCCGGCTGCAGCGTGACGAAGCCCTCGACGCGCTGCGGCGAGATATTGTCGCCGCCGGAGATCACGATGATGTCGCGCTTGCGGTCGGTGATGCGGATATAGCCGTCGGGGTCGATCTCGCCGATGTCGCCGGTGTGCAGCCAGCCATCGATCAGCGCCTTCTCCGTCGCCTCCGGATCGTCCCAGTAGCCGTCCATCAGCAGCTCGCCGCGCACCAGGATTTCGCCGTCCGGGGCCAGCCGCACCTCGACGCCCTTCAGCGGCGGGCCGACCGTCTCGATGCGGATGCGGCGCGGCCGGTTGCAGCTGACCACCGGGGCGGCCTCGGTCTGGCCATAGCCCTGGCAGAGCCGGATGCCCAGCGCCAGGAAGAACATCCCGACCTCGTAATTCAGCGGCGCGCCGCCGGAAATGAAGGCCTTCAGCCGCCCGCCCATGCGCTGGCGCACCTTGCGGCGGACCAAAAGGTCCAGCAGCAGGTTGAACGCCTTCTCGCCGAGGCTGAGGCTGCCCGGCTGTTCGATGCGTTTGCGCCCCAGCTCCAGCGCCTTCATGAACAGGTCGCGCTTTTTCCCTCCCGCGCGCTCCACCCCGGCCAGGATGCGCCCGTGCAGCACCTCATAGAGGCGCGGCACGGCGGTCATGATGGTGGGTTTGGCCTCCTGCAGATTGGCGGCCAGCGTGTCCGCCCCTTCCGCGTAATAGATCTGCGCGCCGATGGAGATCGGGAAGAACAGGCCGCAGGTATGCTCGTAGGAATGCGACAGCGGCAGGAAGGACAGGAACACCTCGTCGCCCAGCCCGAATTCGTGCAGCAGGTCGAAGGCCGAGACGAGGTTGCAGAAGATCGCCCGGTGGCTCAGCATCACGCCCTTCGGCGCGCCGCCGGTGCCGGAGGTGTAGATCAGGCAGGCCAGGTCGTCGCGCCTGCGCTGGCCGGCCACCTGCTCGACATCGTCGGGCATTGCCGCGCCGGCTTTCAGCGCGTCATCCCAGTCCTGGAAGCGGATTGTGCATTCCTGTGCCGGTCCCTTGCCCTCCAGCGCGATGACGAACTCGCAATGGCTGGAATGGATGGCGGCGGGCAGGGCATTGCGCAGCAGCTTCTCGGTGGAGCAGATCAGCCCCTTCGCCCCGCAATTCTCCAGGATGTAGATATGGTCGGCCACCGTGTTGGTGACGTAGGCCGGCACGCTGACCGCGCCGGCGGCCATGATGGCAAGATCGGCAATCGCCCATTCCGGCCGGTTCTCGGAGACGATCACCACGCGGTCGCCGGGCTGGATGCCCTGCGCGCGCAGGGCGCGGGACAGGGCGCGCACCTGGCGGTCGATCTCGCGCCAGCTCATCGGCTGGTAGGTGCCGTCGCGCTTGGCCCACAGGAAGGGCTTGTCGCCCAGCTTCGCTGCCTGCTCGAAGAACATCAGCGCAAGGTTCTGCGCCGCCGCGTAATCGATGATCGCCACGTCTCCTCCCATGTCGCCGTCCCGTTATGCCGGGGCGTCTTGTCATATCGTGCCGGCAGTGTCGCTTGCGCTTGGCGATCCGGCAAGGCTCACCATATCCCTGTCAGTAACCATGGAGAGGAATATGACTGCTGCCGCCGAAATCAAGGATACCGCTGCCCGCGATCTGGGCGATCTGCCGGAATGGCGGCTCGCCGACCTGTATGACGGGATGGCGTGTCCGCGGCTGAAGGCCGATCTGGATGGCGCGGAAAAGGACGCGGCGGCCTTCGAGACGTCCTATGCCGGCAAGCTGGCCAGCCTCGACGGCGCGGCGCTGGGCCGGGCGGTCGCGGAATATGAGCGCATAGACGAGGTACTGTCGCGCGCCGCCAGCTATGCCCAGCTGGTCCATGCCGGCGACATGGGTGATGCGAAGATCGGGCGCTTCTACCAGTCGGTGGTGGAGCGGGTGACGGATATCTCCACGAAGCTGCTGTTCTTCACGCTGGAGCTGAACCGGCTGGATGAATCGCAGCTGGCGGACAAGCTGACGGCGCCGGAACTGGCGAAATTCTCCGCCTGGCTGCGCGATCTGCGCGTGTTCCGCGACCACCAGCTGTCCGACGATCTGGAAAAGCTGCTGCATGAGAAGGAGATTTCCGGCCGTTCCGCCTGGAACCGGCTGTTCGACGAGACGCTGACCGGCCTGCGCTTTCCCTTCCAGGGCAAGGAGCTGACCGTCACCGGCATTCTGGAGAAGATGACCAGTGGCAAGCGCGAGGAACGGCGCGAGGCGGCAAAGTCTCTGGGCGCCACGCTGCGCGGCGAGGCCCGGCTGTTCTCGCTGGTCACCAACACGCTGGCCAAGGACAAGGAAACGGAGGATCGCTGGCGTCACTATCCGTCGCCGGTCTCGGCGCGCAACCGCGCCAACCAGATCGAGGATGAGGTGGTGGACGCGCTGGTGAACAGTGTGCGCGACCATTATCCGCGTCTCTCGCACCGCTATTACGCGCTGAAGGCGAAGTGGTTCGGCACCGACAAGCTGGATTACTGGGACCGCAACGCGCCGCTGCCCGACGATGCCGACCGGCTGATCCGCTGGGAGGAGGCGGAGGATACGGTGCTGACCGCCTATGCCGGCTTCGATCCACGCATGGCGGAGATTGGCGGGCGTTTCTTCCGCGAGGGCTGGATCGACGCGCCGGCCCGTCCCGGCAAGGCCTCTGGCGCCTTCTCGCACCCCACCGTGCCGAGCGCCCATCCCTATATCCTGCTGAATTATCAGGGCCGCACGCGCGACGTGATGACGCTGGCGCATGAGCTGGGCCATGGCGTGCATCAGGTACTGGCGGCGGAGCAGGGGCATCTGCAGGCCAACACGCCGCTGACCCTGGCGGAGACCGCCAGCGTGTTCGGCGAGATGCTGACCTTCCAGGCGATGTTGAAGAAGGAAACCGATCCGAAGCGCCGCAAGGCCATGTTGGCCGGCAAGGTGGAGGACATGCTGAACACGGTGGTGCGGCAGGTCGCCTTCCATTTCTTCGAGGCGAAGCTGCATGCATCGCGCCGGCAGTCCGAGCTGACGCCGGACGAGATCTGTGACATCTGGATGGAAACGCAGATCGAAAGCCTCGGCCCGGCGCTGCGCTTCGACGAGGATTACCGGCACTTCTGGGCCTATATCCCGCACTTCATCCATTCGCCCTTCTATGTCTATGCCTATGCCTTCGGCGACTGCCTGGTGAACTCGCTCTATGCGGTGTACCGGGAGGCGGAGGACGGTTTCGCCGACCGTTATCTGGAGATGCTGCGGGCCGGCGGCACGCTGCGCCACAGGCAGTTGCTCGCACCCTTCGGGCTGGACGCCGCCGACCCGGCCTTCTGGGCCAAGGGGCTGTCGATGATCGCCGGCATGATCGATGAGCTGGAAGCGATGGAGTGAAGGGGCGGGTTTCTTATCGCCCCCGTTGCCCTTCGAGACGCCCGCGCCAAGTTACCTTGGCGCAGGCTCCTCAGGACGAGGGCATCCGGGACATCCGGCAGTGCCGCCTGGTGACCTCATGCTGAGGAGCCGCCCTAATGGGCGGCGTCTCGAAGCATAGGGCGGCTAGCGCAAAAGGAATTGGAGTCCCATGTCCGAGAATGAAGACAACAGGTTCGGCGGCCGGGCGCGGCGCTATGTCCAAGTCGGCAGCCGCGTCGGCGCGCTGGCGGCAAGGCTGGCGGGCGAGCGCTATCTCGGCCTGAAGCTGGACCGCACCGAGCATGCCGAGGGGCTGAAGCAGGCACTGGGCGGGCTGAAGGGCCCGCTGATGAAGGTGGCGCAGATCCTTGCCACCATCCCTGATGCGCTGCCGAAGGAATATGCGCAGGAGCTGCAGCAGCTGCAGTCCAACGCGCCGCCGATGGGCTGGCTGTTCGTGAAGCGCCGCATGGCCGCCGAGCTGGGGCCGGACTGGCGCTCGCGCTTCGCCGATTTCGCGCATGAGGCCGCCGCTGCGGCCTCGCTGGGCCAGGTCCACCGCGCCACATCCAAGGACGGCACGGCGCTGGCCTGCAAGCTGCAATATCCCGACATGCAGTCGGCGGTAGAGGCCGACTTGAAGCAGCTGAAGCTCGCCATGTCGGTCTACGAGCGCTACGACAAGGCGATCTCGACATCCCGCATGTATGAGGAGCTGTCGGCCCGCCTTCGGGAGGAGCTGGATTACGATCTGGAACGCCGGCACATGGCGCTCTATGCCCATATGTTGGTGGATGAGTCCGGTGTGCATGTGCCGGTCGCCGTGCCGGAACTCTCCACCAGGCGGCTGCTGACCATGAACTGGCTGGACGGTGCGCCGCTGCTGTCCGTCACCGGGGAGGATCTCGACTTCCGCAACCGCGTGGCGCTGAACATGTTCCGTGCCTGGTACGTGCCGTTCTATTTCTTCGGCTCGATCCATGGCGACCCGCATCTCGGCAATTACTCGGTGCGCCCGGATGGCAGCGTGAACCTGCTGGATTTCGGTTGCGTGCGGGTGTTCCGGCCCAGCTTCGTCGAGGGCGTCATCGACCTCTACAAGGCGCTGCGCGACGGCGATGACGAGCTGGCGGTGCATGCCTACACAATCTGGGGCTTCGAGAATCTGACCAAGGACAAGATCGAGGTGCTGAACCTCTGGGCGCGCTTCATCTATGCGCCGCTGATGGAGGACCGCCAGCGCCCGATCCAGGAAACCAACAACGGCATGTATGGCCGCGAGGTGGCGGAGAAGGTGCATGCCGAACTGCGCCGGATCGGCGGCGTCGCCCCGCCGCGCGAATTCGTGCTGATGGACCGCGCGGCCATCGGCCTCGGCTCGGTGTTCCTGCATCTGAAGGCGGAGATCAACTGGTACCGCATGTTCCACGAGCTGATCGCCGATTTCGACGCGAAGGCACTGGCGAAACGCCAGGCCGAGGCGCTGAAGACCGCCGAAGTGCCCGAAGCGGCGTGAGGGGAATTGCGCTCCCTATTACAACCACACTAGCCGTCATTCCCGGGCTTGTCCCGGGAATCCAGGGTTCAGCCTGATCGGGCGGGCATCCAGTTAGCTGAGGCCTGGACCCCCGCAATAAATGCGGGGGTGACGGGCGGAGTAGGTGGCGGGAGAGGAGCGAGCGCCAGCGTCTGGGTGAAGAACAAAATAACCCTCTCCCCTCGCGGGAGAGGGTGGTGAGCGATAGCGAACCGGGTGAGGGGGATTGCGCCGCCCGTGCGGTTACCCCTCACCCAGCTCCGGCTAACTCGCTGCGCGACTAAGCCTCCGCGTCCCTCTCCCGCAAGGGGAGAGGGTATTTGCCGATCCCCCGTAACCCTGCCCCGATGCATTGCCGCTTGCCAGCGCGGGCGCGGGCAGCTTTCCTATGCGGCACTGCAAAAAAACAAGAAGCAGGAGTGGGGAATGGAGTCTTTTCCGGGCCTGGGGTCGGGTGCGCACCGGCCGGTGACGCTGGGCAGCCGGCACATGGTGTCAGCCGGCCATCACGCCGCCGCGCAGGCTGGCCTCGCCATTCTGGAGGCGGGCGGCAATGCTGTCGATGCGGGCGTGGCCGCCGGCATCGCGCTGGGCGTGCTGCAATCCGACCTGGTGAATGTCGCGGGCGTGGCGCCGATCATGATCCGCATGGCGGACAGCGGCGAGGTGACGACGATCAGCGGCCTTGGCTGTTTTCCGAAGCAGGCCAGTTCCGCCTGGTTCCGCGAAAACCATGGCGGCGAGATTCCCCCCGGCCTGAAGCGCACCGTGGTGCCCGCCGCGCCGGATGCCTGGATCGCCGCGCTGGCGAAGTACGGCACCATGCGGTTTTCCGATGTGGCGGCGGCGGCCATC
>NZ_AMRL01000032.1 GCF_000299935.1 Oceanibaculum indicum P24
GTCCGGGGCGGCCAGGGTCAGCAGCCGCGCGCCCAGCTTCTGCAGGGCCGCCACCTCGCGCTCGGCCGCCGCCCGGTTGGCGACCGCCAGCGGCTTGGTACGCCCACCCTGGCGGGCCAGCTCCGGCAGGGCCGCCAGCGCCGTCGTCGGGTCGCCGAAGCGCGCGACGAGCTGGCGGAAGGTGACCGGGCCGACATTCTCCGTGCGGATCAGGCGCAGCCAGTCCAGCCTTTGCTCGGCGGTTGGCGGGGAGGGCAGGGCGCTGCGGGTCATACGCCAGCATGAGCGGGGCTTCACAGTGGCGTCAAGCAAAGGTTGTGTTGTGTCACTCTATACACCTTTATATGCAGCCATTGAGGGTGATTCAGCTATCTTCTTCAATTTATCGGTGCTGTTGTGGTATTCTCGGCCCATGGCGCAAGATATGGTGGTTTCTTCCGGCTGGCGGATCGACAAGGCCATCGACGCGGAGTTCGTCGAGCTGGTCGGCGATGTCCGCGATTTTGCCGATAATCTGGAAACGCGTTGTCCGGTCGTGCTGGTGCTGGATTGCTCTGCCTCCATGGATGGCGCGCCGATTGCGGAGCTGAATGCCGGCATTGCCGCCTTCCTGTCCGACATCGCGGCCGATCCGCTGACCCGGCTCCGTCTCGACCTCGCCATCGTCACCTGCGGCGGCGGCATCGGTGTGGCCAAGGGCTTTGCGCGCACCGCGGAGTTTACCGTGCCGGCGCTGGAGGCGGCAGGCGACACGCCGCTGGGTGGGGCACTGCTGGTGGCATTGGACATGATCGAGGCGCGCAAGCGGCTCTATCGCGAGGCCGGCGTGCCCTATCACCGGCCCTGGCTGTTCGCGTTGAGCGATGGCGCGCCGACCGATGGCGAGGTATGGCGGGAGGCGGCGGCGGCAATCCGGCAGGGCGAGCGGGAGAAGAAGCTGGCCTTCTTCGCGGTCGGCGTCGAGGGCGCCGACTTCGCGCTGCTGGCTGAATTGTCACCGCCCGACCGGCCACCGCTGAAGCTGAAGGGCGTGCGCTTCGGCGCGCTGTTCCGCTGGCTGTCCAGCTCGATGCGGCGGCTCTCCACCGCGCGGGTCGATCCCGACGATATCGACCTGCCGCCGGTCGAGGGCTGGGCCTGCTGATGCCGGTCGATGCCGCCACCGGCCTGCCGGTTACGCTGGGGGCGGTGCTGGCCGAAGGCGGGGAGGGGCGGCTGTGCGCCACCGATAGCCCGGGACAGGTGGCGAAGCTCTATCACCGGCTCGCCCCGGAACGCGCGGAGAAGCTGGCGGCGCTGCTGCGCCATCCGGCGCGGTCGTTGGAGGGCGTGGCCTGGCCATCCTCGGCGCTGCGGGACGAGGCGGGGCAGACCATCGGCTTCCTGATGCCGCGGGTCGAGGGGGCGCAGCCGCTCACCGTACTGGCCAATGCGCGGTTGCGGCTGGCCCACGCGCCCGGCTTCACCTGGTATCATCTGCATGTCGCCGCGCGCCGGCTGGCCGGTCTTGTGGGGCGGTTGCACGATTCCGGCATCGTCATCGGTGATCTGAAGCCGGAGAACCTGCTGATCGACGCCCGGGCAAGGCTGAGCCTGATCGATGCCGATTCCGTGCAGTTCAGTCTGGCCGGCCAGGTGCATCGCTGCGCGGTGGGGGCGGAGGGCTTCGTGCCGCCGGAACTGGTCGGCCAGGACCTCGCCGCCATCGACCGCAGCCAGAGCCATGACCGTTTCGCGCTGGGCGTGCTGATCCACATGCTGCTGCTGGGGCATCACCCCTTTGCCGGGATCTGGCAGGGGCCGGACGATCCGCCGGCACTGGATGGGCTGGTGCAGGCCGGCCATTATCCGGGCCTTGCAATCAGTCCGCAGCGGCCCGGGCCGTTCGCGATGACGCCGAACGCGCTGCATCCGGCACTGCGCGGGCTGGTGCGGCGCTGCTTCGTGGACGGGCACCGCCGGCCGGAGGCGCGGCCAAGCCCGGCGGAATGGGTAGCGGCACTGGACGAGGCGCTTGGCGATCTGGTGCTGTGCGCCGACGATCCTGTTCATGTCATGGGGCACTTTCGGGCCGCATCTGCCGGGCCGTGCCCCTGGTGTGCGCGCCGCGCGGCGCTGGACATCGACAGCTTCCCCGCCTCGGACGCCGCGCCGGACTTGATTGCCGGCGATCTGCGCAAGGCGCTTCAAGCTGGCGACCTTATGCGGCAGGCCTTCCTGTGGTCCCACCATCCGTTGCTGTGGCAGCACACCGAGTTCTCAGGCGAGGCCGAGCGTCTGGGCCGGATGGCGGCGGCCCTGCCGGCGGTTATGCGGCTGAAGGCTGTGCTGGAACGCTCCCCCGACGATGCCGAGGCGCTGGTCGCTGCCTGGCACCGGCTGCCGGACCTTGAGGGCAACCCCCTGCTGGAATCATTGCGCCTGCCGGATGGCCTGCCGCTGTCACAGGCCGTTGCCGAGGCAGAAGGGCGGCTGGAACGGCTGAAACGGCTGCGGGTCAGCTTCGCCGCCGGCCCGCCGACGCCGGAAACGGCCCCGGATCTGGTGGCGGCCTACCGGCTGGCGGCGGATGCCTTCGGGCCGGACAGCCGCTTCCTGCGGCCTTATGCAAGCCGTGCCGAGGCGGCCGCCGCGCTGATCGGGCAAGGTGCCGGTGGCGGCAAAGCGTGACTTCCCGCCAAAGCGCGGTAAAATCATTTCCAACATCCAAGAGCGGCTACACATGCCGCCAACGGCTGCCTCCGCCCGGCGGAGGGCAAAGACAGGAACCGACAATGTCCAGTGCCGGCGACTTGAAGAGCAATGGCGCCATGTCCCGGCAGCGCTATACGCAGGACGACCTTGTACCGATCCTGCAGCGGCACAAGCATTTCCTGGAGCGCAAGCGCGGCGGCATCCGGGCCAATCTGAAGATGGCCGACCTGTCCTATCTGGATTTCACCGGGGCCGACCTGTCTGATGCCGATTTGACCGGCGCCCGCCTGATCGGCGCCACGCTGAAGAACACCAAGTTCCACGGATCGGTGCTGTTTGCCGCCGATCTGTCGGAGGCTGACCTGACCGGCGCCGACATCAAGAAGTCGGACCTGCGCGGCATCCGCATGCGCAAGGCCAAGCTGATCGGCGCCCGGGTGATCGAATCCGACCTGCGCGACGGGATGCTGTTCCAGTCCAGCAAGGGCGAGCTGACGCCGATGGAGAAGGAGACCGGTACCGCCGCCGATGCCCGTTCCATCAATGCGCGCAGCGCCGACCTCAGCGGCTCCAAGCTGTCCAACGCCTTCATCATGCAGAGCGACCTGACCGACGCCATCATGCGCGGCGCCAAATTCATCCGCGCCGACATGTCGAAGGCGAACATGACCGGCTGCAACCTGCTGGGCGCAGACCTGTCGCACGCCAACCTCGAAGGCGCGATCCTGCATGGCGCGATCATGAGCCAGGCGACGCTGCTGTCCACCAACCTGAAGGATTCCGACCTGATGGGCGCGATCCTGGACGCGGTCGATCTGTCCGTCGCCAAGACCGACAATGCCCGCATGGCGCGCCGGCTGGAGAATGCCTCGGTCAGCCTGAAGAATGCGGTCGAGGAGCATGTGCTGTGGATCGACAGCGGCGGGCTGGAAGGCAAGCGTGTCGATTTCTCCGAACTCGACATGACCGGCGAGAATATCAGCGACCTCAACCTCGCTGGCGGCAAGTTCACCTTCGTCGTTCTGAAGAAGGGCAATATGGCGAAGGTCGGCCTGATGATGGCCGATCTGTCCTTCGCTGACCTGCGCGAGACCGATCTGTCCTATGCCGATCTGCGCGGCGTGAACCTGTCGCGGGCCACCTTGTCGGGCGCGAACCTGACCGGCGCGCGCCTCGGGCCGGTGCCGATCGAGGGGGCGACCATCGGTTACTGGCCGTCCAAGCTCAGCCATGCCCGGCTGGATAAGTGCGATTTCTCCGGCGCCGACCTGTTCGCCGCCGATCTGGAAGGGGCTGACCTCACCGGCGCCAACCTGCGCGGTGCCAACCTCAGCGATGCCGTGCTGCTGGACTCCAACATGACCGACGCCGACATTCGCGGGGCCAAGCTGAATGGCGCCGATGTGCGCGGCGTGGTCGGCCTGCCGCGCGGCTAGAACCCGGAACTCTGCCCGGCAATATTTGCCGCACAAGGGCTGGTCAGCGAGCAGAAAATGCCGGGATACACCTGCCCGGGGCGCAACTTGCCGGCCGTCCCGTCCATTTAATTATCTGAAAATAAAGCGTTTTTGTAACTGGCCCGCGCCTTGCTGCTGGAAGCCCGACTTTCATGTGCGAGGTGCGACCCGATGGACCTGCAGAAGACCGACCGGCTTTATAGCGAGGCTGCCTCCTCCCTGTTCGCCCGGCGCGAGACGATGGCTCGCGACGAGGCGGAGCGCAGTGACGCGTTTCGCAGCTTCCTGAAGGACGCCGAAACACGCCGGGCGGAAGAGCGGCAATCGGCAAGTCGCCGCGAGGATGTGGCGGCTGCCCGCCGCGACCCGGCCCGCACTGACCGCGTCGAAGATCGTGCAGATCGCCGGGCTGAACACCGGGCCGATCAGCGGGCAGAAAAGCGCGCGGCAGCGGCGGCGAACGCCACCCCTCCGGCCGAGCGTCCGGCAGATACGACAGCTGCCCAGGCGTCGAAGCAGCCTCAGGACGCAGCCGCTGAAGTTCCGCAGGAAACCAAGCAGCCGACCGCTACCAAGGCCGCTGACACCAGCGACAATACTGCCAAGGCTGCAGGTCAGAACACGACAGCCCCTGAATCGGCACCGGCGGAGACGCAGCAGGCTGGTGCGCCTGCGGTGACGGATGCTGCCGAAATGCCCGGCGACATGCCGGAGGTTCCGGAAAGCACTCCGGCCCCGGTTGCGGTTGCTGCCGGCGACTCTGCCGAAGGCGAGGCCACGCAGGCCGAAGCCGCCGCAAAGACGGTTCAGGCGCCAGCTCCCGTCGCCGATCCGGCCGGGCAGAAAAAGACCAAGGCCGACACTGGGGCCGAAACAGCAAATGCGACTGGCAATGCATCAGCCGGCACGGCGCAGGCTGCTGTGAAGGCCAGCGCTGGCGCTCAGAACGCTGCTGCTCAGGCGACGCCCCCCGCGACTGACGCTCAGGCCGGCGCGGTGGATGCGGCCGCCAGTGATGGCGCAACGAAGACAGTTCAGACGACGGCGCAGAATGCGGCCGTGCCGACGGTGGCAGGCGAGGCCAAAGAGCAGCCGGTGGAGGCCGCGTCAGCCGACGCGCGCCTCGCCGGTACGCCGCCGGTTCAGTCCCAGCCTGCAGAGCAGGGGACGCCGGCCCAGGCGCAGAATGGCGCCGCTACCGCCGCTGTTGCAATGGCTGCCGCTGACGGCACGCCGGAGCCGGGCCTCGAATCCCTGGCGGCGGATGCCGGGCGGAGTGCGCGTGGCGCGGGTGAACCCGCAGCACCTGCCGCTTCCGGCCAGGGCGCCGGCACGCCGGCTGGCGCATCCTCGTCCGGTGGTGCGCAGGCCAATGCCGGCGGTGGCGGCAACGCCAATGGCCAGGGCAACGGCCACGCCGCCGGCCAGAATGCCGCCGCCAATCAGCCGCAGCAGGCTGCCGGCGCGGACCGTCCGGGCATGGCCGGGACCACGGCAAATGACAGTTTCACCACCCTGCTGGCCAAGGCCCAGGGCGAGGCGCAGGGCGCCGAACCGATGGCCGCCGGCACGGCCCGTCCGGGCGAGGGCGTTGTCGCTACGCCGACGGCTTCCGGCACGCCGGGGACACAGGCCGCCAGTGCTGCCGCTGCCGCGCAGGCATCGGCGCCCGCAGCGCCACGCCCGCCGATGCCGGTCAGCAACCAGGTCGCCATCCAGCTGCACAACGCCGCCAAGGATGATGTGCGCAAGGTGACGATCCACCTGCGCCCGGAAGCCATGGGCAAGGTCGAGGTGAGCATGGAGGTCGATCAGGCCGGGCGGCTGCAGGCGGTGATCTCCGCCGACAAGGCGGAAGCGCTGGACTGGCTGCGCCGCGATGCGCACCACCTGGAGCGCGCGCTGCAGGATGCCGGCATGAAAATGGATCAGCAGTCGCTGAGCTTCAACCTGAGGGGCGATGGCCAGACGGGTGAAGGCAGCGGCGGCAGCAAGGGCTCTGGCGGGCGCGGTGGCGTCCTCGGCCAGGGCGATGAAATGGTCGAGGCCCCGGCGGACGGCATCGTGCGTCGCCTGGATGCCCTCGTCGATGTCAGCGTTTAAAGAGGAGAGTTGAGATGGCTGTAGATGGCGTGAGCGGCACCAGCACAACGACCGCGACCCGCGACAGTTCGATATCCCAGGCTCAGCTTGCGGATAATTTCGACACTTTCCTGACGCTGCTGACGACGCAGCTGCGCAATCAGGATCCGCTGAACCCGATGGATACGCATGAATTCACCAATCAGCTGGTGCTGTTCAGTGGTGTCGAGCAGCAGATCCGGCAGAACCAGAACCTGGAATCGCTGATTGCCCTGCAGGTGGTCGGCGAGCAGGCCTCGGCGATGACCTATATCGGCAAGTATGTGACGGCCGAGAGCCAGATCGCGGCCTTGCAGGAAGGCGAGGCGAACTGGACCTACGTCCTGCCGGAAGGGGCAATCAGCAACACGCTGCGGGTCGTCGACTCCGAGGGCAATGTGGTCCGCACGCTGGACGGCGAGTACGAGGCCGGCAGGCACGACTTCACCTGGGACGGCAAGGACGATGCCGGCAACCCGCTGCCTGACGGTGCCTATGCGCTGCGTGTCAGCGCGCTGGATCGTGACGGCAAGGCTGTCAGCGCCGCCATCGGCATGACCTCGCGCGTCACCGGCGTCTCCAAGGATCCTGATGGTCTGGGCCCGGTCCTGTCGCTGGGCGACGGCCTGAACATCCTGCTGGACAAGGTGATTTCAGTGAAGGAGTCGGCCGCCTGAGGCGGCGGTCGGAAGAGTTTTCGAGCAGAGCATGAGCATGGACGGCCGGAAACCGTCCCTTGAGAGAAGGAGCAGAAGCAAATGAGCGTTCTTGGTGGTCTCTATTCGGGTATCTCGGCGTTGAGCGCCCAGTCCCGCAATTTCGGCATCATTTCCGACAACATCGCCAACGTGAACACGATTGGCTACAAGGAGGTCGAGGGCCGATTCTCCAACTTCGTCACCTCGAAGAGCGTGGCGCGTAATTTCTCGCCCGGTGGCGTGACGCTGCGGCCGTTCTATGACCCGCAGAAGCAGGGCCTGCTGCAGACGTCGGACAGCAAGACCGACATCTCCATCACCGGCAACGGCTTCTTCGTGGTGAACAAGGCGGCGAGCGCGGCGAACAATTCCGACAGCTTCCTGTTCACCCGCGCCGGTGATTTCACGGCGGACAAGGACGGCAATCTGGTCAATTCCGGCGGCTACTACCTGCAGGGCTGGCTGCTGAATTCGGATGGCACCATCGTCAATTCCACCAGCCAGGACCAGCTGACCAGCCTGCAGACGGTGAATGTGGCCGGCTTCTCCTCGGTCGGCCAGCCGACGCAGAATGTGTCGATCACCGCCAACCTGCCGGCAGGCCAGGACAACGCCGCGGTGACGCCGCATCAATCGACCAACCTGTCGATCTTCGACTCGCTGGGCGCGCGGCAGACGCTGACCTTCCAGTGGGACAAGACGGCGAACGCCAACGAATGGACGATGACGGCCGGCATTACCGACAGCACCGGTACCTTCAACGCCATCGCAGGCGCGACCGCGACGGTGCAGTTCTCCGGCGCTGGCGGCCTTACCGGCCCGCTCAGCACCGATGCCTTCACGGCGGTGGGTGCGGCCTTCACGCTGAACGCCGATGGTACGTTGGACATTACCATTCCGCAGGCCGACCTCGATGTCTCGGGCGCGGAGCTGCCGGACGATCTGCCGCTGACCCTTGATCTCGGCACGCCGGGGCAGGCGGATGGTCTGACCCAGTTCTCCGGCGGCTATGAGCTGAAGCTGGCCAACCAGGATGGCAGCGCGCCGTCCGGCCTGGATCAGGTGATCATCGACGAGAACGGCCTGGTGACAGGTGTGTTCGCCAACGGTCAGACCCGCGCGATCTATCAGATTCCGACCGCCACCTTCCCGGCGCAGGCGCGTCTGGACCGCGATAACGGCAACGCCTTCTCGATCACCTCGAACTCCGGTGACGTGGTGCTGAACCGGCCCGGTGTTGGCGCCCACGGCCAGTTGCGTCCGGAAACGCTGGAAAGTTCCACCGCCGATACGGCCGAGGAATTCGCCGACCTGATCATCGCCCAGCGTGCCTATTCGGCCGCGACCCGCATCGTCACCACCGGCGACGAGATGCTGGACGAAGCGATCCGTATGAAGCGGTAACCGCCGTCAGGAACGCTCTGCTCCTCCGGAACCCCCGGCCATCAGGCCGGGGGTTTTCCGTTTGCCTCAAGCCATTTGCGGAAGTCGGCCTCCGGCACCGGGCGGGAGATGTGGTAGCCTTGCGCGATATCACAGCCCAATTGGCGCATTTCTTTCAGCACCTGTTCATTCTCGATCCCCTCGGCGACGATCTTCAGCTCCAGCTCATGTGCCATCCCTATCGTCGCCTGGACGATGTGGCGCTGCTTCGTGTCGGTGGCGATATCGACGCAAAAGCTACGGTCCAGCTTCAACGTTGCAGCCGGTAGATGGCGCAGGCAGGCAAGCGAGGAGTAGCCGGTACCGAAATCGTCTATGGCGATCTTGCATCCCATGCCGGTGAGCCGTTCGAGGAGCGGAATGACGGTCATGTAGGAGTGCATGACCGCGCTTTCCGTCACTTCAAGGATGAGGCGCGACGGGGCGACCTGAAAATCCCGCAGCAGCTGCTCGATCTCGTTCACCATGCGGGGATTGTCGAGATCACGGGCCGACAGGTTGATGCTGATCGCTTGGCCGATACCAGCTTCCTGCCAGATTTTAAGCTGACGGATGGCTGTTCGCGCAACCCAGAGGGTCAGCGGCGATATCATACCGGTCGCTTCCGCAAGCGAGATGAACTCGCCCGGCGGGATCATGCCGCGTGTCGGGTGGGACCAGCGCAGCAGCGCCTCGGTGCCGACACACTGACCGCTGCCAAGGTCGATCATCGGTTGGTAATGCAGCATGAGCTGCGCAGTCCGCGGGGCCGCGCGCAGATCGGACAGCAGGAGCAGGCGGTTGCGGAAGTTCTCGCTCGTGGCTGGTTCGAAGACGAAATTGTCGAGATCGCGCGCAACGGCGATTTCCGCCGCCTGCGATACGGCGCGCAGCAGCTCGACAGCGGTTTGTCCATGGTCCGGGTATAGGGCAATGCCGATATGGGCGTCGACGGCCACCGGGATGCCCTCCAGAATAACCGGACGGCGGACGTCTTCCAGCAGTGCGTCGGCTGTGGCCTGTGCCTGCTCTACAGTTTCTGCCTCAATGATCGTCGCCAGCCGGCTTGGATTGATGTTGTAGATGCCATTCTTGCCTGCTGCTGTGCTTTCCAAGCGCGTTGCAAGCAGCTGCATAAGATGTTCGCCCTGATCGTAACCCAGTGTAGAGATGATTTCCTCGGTCTTGGTCAGGCGAACTTTCAGGATGGCAAGCATGGTGGCGGCCTGCGGCCTGCGGTCGATCTGATCCGTCAACCGGTCGAGGAGGGCGGCACGGTTCGGCAGGCCGGTGGTCGGGCTATGGAGGGCGAAGTCCCGGAAGTTCTCCATATGCCGGGCAAATTGCCGGCTTATCAGTCCGGCAAGCCCGCCAATCAGCAGGAAGCCGCCGCCACGAATCAGCCAGTTGACCGTGTCCTGCGCGGTGCCCGCGTTGGCATCGAGCGGCATGAGCGGCCCGCAAGCGAGTCCGGCCAGCAGGGCCACGGCAATGCCGCCGGTCGGCCCGGACAGGAAGGCAGCGGACAAGATGGGAATATAATAGAGGTGCGGCGTGGCGCTCTGTGTGCCGCCCGCGAGATAGACGATCAGCGTGATCACGACCAACAGGCACAGCACTATGGCGGCGGAAAAGAGCGGGTGATCCGCCAGCCTGCCTATCCCTGTCTTGACGTATGTCCGTCTTCTTGCGGATTGTGCCAGGTTGATGCTCATTTTCTCACCCTGGGGTCACTGCATCAGTGCGTTCCTCCTAACAATATATAACAGAATGATTTTCACAATTAATAGGAAGTGCGGCCCGCTTGCCTGCCCTGCGCTTGACGTTTGCCAGAGGGGGGTGTGAGTTTGTTCGATTTCCGTCCCGACTGGCACAGTATCGCCCTGCTGGCGATTGTGATTCTGCTGGTGCTGCTGCGATTCCGCTTCCTGAAGAGCGCCTATTTTCGGGATCGTCCCATGCTGGGCTACGCGCTGGCGGGCGGGCTGGCGCTGCTCGCCGTCCTCCTGATGATGCATCAGGGCATCTGATCATTCCGTTTTCGGAATGAAACTCAGGCTTGAAACGGCAAATGCGGTTTCGCCGGCCAGGTGATAGTGGCTTAGCCCTTCTTGCCGAGGTTGATGCGGCTTTCCTGCCCGCGCAGCAGGCGGACGATGTTGCTGCGGTGGCGCAGCCAGACCAGAAAGGCGATGAACAGCGCCAGCTGCATGCGCTGCGGATCGGCCAGATACCAGGCATAGAGCGGTGCCAGCGCCAGCGCCGCCAGCGCGGCCAGCGAGGAATAGCGGAACAGCGCCGCCACCGCCAGCCATGTCGCACAGGCCAGCAGGCCAACCGGCCAGGCGATAGCGATCAGGATACCCAGCGCCGTCGCCACGCCCTTGCCGCCATTGAATTTCAGCCAGATCGGGAAGCAATGCCCCAGCATGGCGCCGGCGGCTGCCAGCACCGCCATGTCCGGCCCCCAGATGCCAGCAATAAGCAACGCCACGGCGCCCTTCGCCCCATCCAGCAGCAGCGTGGCGGCGGCCAGCTTCCTGCTGCCGGTGCGCAGCACGTTGGTGGCGCCGATATTGCCGGAACCGACCTTGCGGATATCGCCCAGCCCGGCCAGCTTTGTCAGCACCAGCCCGAACGGGATGGAGCCCAGCAGATAGCCGAACAGCGCCGCCGCGTAGAACGGCCAGGTATAGGAGAGATCGCCCAAAGGGTCCGGCATGGCAGTTGCCTCAGGCGTCCAGCTCGAAGATCGTCTTGCCGTTCACCATGGTGCGCAGGGCGCGGCCCTGTACCGGCAGCGTGTCGAACGGGCTGTTCTTCGACTTGGACCGGAATTTCGCGGCCTCGATGCGCCAGGGCCGGTCGAGATCGACCAGCGCCAGGTCGGCCGGCCAGCCTTCCTGTAGCTGGCCCAGCTTCAGCCCCAGGATCGAAGCCGGCTTGCAGGTGAGCGCCGCCAGCACGGCCATCAGCTTCATCTTGTTCTGATGCACCGGTGCGAGGGTCAGCGCCAGCAGCGTTTCCAGCCCCACCGCGCCGGCCTCCGCCTGGGCGAAGGGCAGGCGCTTGGAATCCTGGTCATGCGGGCTGTGGTCGCTGGCAATCGCGTCGATGGTGCCGTCGGCGATGCCATCCAGCACCGCCTGGCGGTCGGCCTCGCTGCGCAGCGGCGGGGACAGCTTGGCGAAGGTGCGGTAGTCGCCGACGGCGGTCTCATTCAGCGTGAAATAGGGCGGGGCAGTGTCGCAGGTGACCTTCAGCCCGCGCGCCTTGGCCTTGCGGATCGCCTCGATGGCGGCGGCGGTCGAGACATGGGCGAAATGCAGCCGGCTGTTGGTCAGTTCCAGCAGGCGCAGGTCGCGTTCCACCATGATGGTCTCGGCGGCGGCCGGAATGCCGGGCAGGCCGAGACGCGTCGCCCATTCGCTTTCATTCATGCCGGCCTCGTTGGTGAGGCTGGGTTCTTCCGGGTGCTGTACAATCAGCTGGTCGAAGGTCCGGGCATAGGACAGGGCCAGCCGCATGACCTGCGCGCTGGCTATTGCCTTCACCCCATCGCTGAAGCCGACCGCGCCGACGCCGGTCAGCAGGCCCATCTCGGTCAGTTCCTTGCCCTGCAGCCCGCGTGTCGCGGCGGCGTAGGGGAAGATCTTCACCAGGCCGATCTTGCGGGCCTCGCGGGCGATGAATTCCACCAGCGATTGGTCGTCGATCACCGGCTGGGTGTTGGGCAGCATGGCCAGGCTGGTGATACCGCCGGCCGCCGCCGCATGGGCAGCGCTGGTCAGGTTCTCCTTGTGCTCCTCGCCGGGCTCGCGGATCTGCACGCGCATATCGACCAGCCCCGGCATCAGCACCTTGCCGCCGCAGTCGATCACCTGATCGGCCATGGCACTGTCCAGCGTGCCGATGCCGGCGATGACCTCGCCCTCGACCAGCAGGTCGCCGGGCCGGTCCAGCCGGCTTGCCGGGTCGATCAGCCGGGCGTTCTTGAACAGGATGCGCTTGCTCATTTAAGGCCAGTCCCCGATTTCGGGCTGTTCGGCTTGTTGGCCAGGAAGGCGGCGTGGTTCTGCGCCAGCACATCCAGGCAGGCCATGCGCACCGCCACGCCCATCTCCACCTGCTGGTGGATCAGCGAGCGGTCGATATCGTCGGCCACGTCGGTGTCGATCTCCACGCCGCGATTCATCGGCCCCGGATGCATGATGAGGGCGTCCGGCTTGGCGAGGCCCAGCTTCTCGTAATCCAGGCCGAAGAAGTGGAAATATTCGCGCTGCGAGGGGACATAGGCACTCTTCATCCGCTCGGTCTGCAGGCGCAGCATCATCACGATGTCGCAGCCGGCCAGCCCCTCGCGCATGTCGTGGAACACCTCGACGCCCAGCCGGTCGATGGCGGTCGGCAGCAGCGTCGGCGGCGCGATCACGCGCACGCGCGCGCCCATGGTGGTCAGCAGATGAATGTTGGAGCGTGCGACGCGGCTGTGAGCGACATCGCCGCAGATGGCGACCTGCAACCCGTCGATACGGCCCTTGCGGCGGCGGATGGTCAGCGCGTCCAGCAGGGCCTGGGTCGGGTGCTCATGGCTGCCGTCGCCGGCATTGATGACGGCGCAGTTCACCTTCTCCGACAGCAGCTTCACCGCCCCCGATTCGCCGTGCCGGATGACCAGCACGTCGCAATGCATGGCGTTCAGCGTCATCGCCGTGTCAATCAGCGTCTCACCCTTCTTCACCGAGGAGGAGGCGACCGACATGTTGATGACATCGCCGCCCAGCCGCTTGCCGGCCAGCTCGAAGCTGGTGCGGGTACGCGTCGAATTCTCGAAGAACAGGTTGATCAGCGTGCGGCCGCGCAGGATGGCGGATTTCTTCTCCGGCCGGCGGCTCTGCTCGACATAGGAATCGGCGAGGTCCAGGAGACCGGCGATCTCCGGCGGGTGGAGCCCTTCGATGCCCAGCAAATGGCGATAGCGGTAGAAGGCGCAGGGTTCGGTAGGAGCGTCTGTTTCGGCGGTCATGAGCCGCGACTATAGGCAGAGCGCAGGCCCGCCGCAAGCGGCGCTTTCCGATGCCGCGCCCCGAAAATCCGCAATGCCGGGAACCCTCGTAAAACGGTAACCGTTCTGCTGTATCAGCCCGCTTCCAGGGGCTTTCTCGCAGGTGCCATCGTGCTGCTGAACACCATCATCATCGACGATTTCTACACCAACGCGCTGGAGGTCCGCGCGCAGGCGCTCTCCATGACCTACCCGAAGCCGGAAGGGACCGTGTTCTACCCCGGCAAGAATTCGCGGGAATCGATGCTGCCGCCGGAAACCGACCGGATGTTTAGCCAGATCCTGCATGAGCCGGTCGTCGGCAACCGCCGCATGGCGCACGGCCGCTGCCGCATCGCGCTGGCCGGCGACCCGCGCCCGGCGGAAATCCATGTCGATCCGAACTGCGTGTGGGCCGGCATCGTCTATCTCACCCTGCCGGAACATTGCCAGGGCGGGACGGAGTTCTACCGGCACAGGGAATATGGCACCGAGCGCGCGCCGGTCAGCGACGAGGAAGCGCAGCGTGTCTATGGCATGCCGACGCGGCAGACGGCGGTGGACACGATCATCGGGCGGGACGGCAACGATTTGTCGAAATGGGAGAAGATCCTGACGCTGCCGATGCGCTTCAACCGCTGCGTCCTGTTCCGCCCCTTCCTGTGGCACACCAGCGGCATCGAGTTCGGCACCACACCGGAGAATGGCCGGCTGATCCAGCTGCTGTTCTTCCAGCCTGCGCCGAAGCAATAGGGCTCACACGCCGGCGGCGACGCCCTCGATCTCGATCAGGAAATCCGGGGTGACGAGGCCCGCCACGATCATCAGGGTGGAGGCGATCTGGGCATCGCCCAGCACGCGCTTGCGCACGGCGCGGTAGGCCGGCACATCTTCCTGCCGGGTCATCAGGATGGTGACCTTCACCAGATCGTCCAGGCTCATGCCGGCGGCTTCCAGGCAGGCGACAAGGTTCTTCAGCGCCTGCTCGCACTGCGCCTCGAAGCCTTGCAGCAGGGTGCCGTCCGGCGTCACGCCGACCTGGCCGGAGATATGCAACCAGCGCGGACGGTCGCGCACCTCAACCATCTGCACATAGCTGCCGACCGGGGCCGGAACGCTCTTCGGATTGTGCTTCACCAGCATGACGGCTCTCCCTTAATCGTATCGGTTAAACCACGCCCTTCTCGCGCAGGGCGGCGATGTCCTCCGCCTTCATGTTCAGCATATCCGACAGGATGTCGTCGGTATGCTGGCCCAGCAGCGGCGGCGGCAGCCGGTAGGTCGCGGGCGTGCCCGACAGCTTCAGCGGATAGGCCAGCATCGTCACCGGGTCGGGTGACAGCGGATGGTCCATCTGCACGGTCAGGTCGCGCGCCTTCACCTGCGGGTCCTCGAACACCTGGTCGATACGGTTCACCGGGCTGCACGGCACGTTGCAGCGCTCCAGCCCGTCCACCCAGTAAGAGACCGGCTGGGTGGCGGTGACCGCCTGGATCAGCGGGATCAGTTCTTCTCGGTTGCGGATGCGGTCCGGGTTGGTCAGGAAGCGCGGGTCGCTCGCAAGATGGTTGACCTGGGCAAAGTCACAGAAGCGCTGGTACTGCCCGTCATTGCCGCAGGCCAGGATGATGTAGCCGTCCGAAGCCTTGAACACCTGATAGGGCACGATGTTGGGGTGCGCGTTGCCGCGCCGCACCGGCACCTGGCCGGAGACCAGATAGTTGGTCGCCTCGTTCACCAGCCAGGAGACCTGGGTGTCCAGCAGGCAGGCATCGATATGCTGGCCCTCGCCGGTAGCGTCGCGGTGGCGCAGCGCCGCCAGGATGGCGACGGCGGAATGCATGCCGCACATCAGGTCGGCGATGCCGACGCCGACCTTCACCGGCTCGCCCTCGACCTCGCCGGTGATCGACATGATGCCGCCCAGCCCCTGCGCCACGAAATCGTAGCCGGCGCGCTCCGCATAGGGGCCGGTCTGGCCGAAGCCGGTGACCGAGCAATAGACCAGGCGCGGGAATTCCTTTTTCAGGCTGGCATAATCCAGCCCGTATTTGGCGAGGCCCCCGGTCTTGTAATTCTCCACCAGCACGTCGCACTGGGCGATCAGCTTCTTCGCCAGCGCCTGCCCCTCGGGCTTCGAGATATCCAGCGTGACCGACCGCTTGTTGCGGTTGGCGCACAGGTAATAGGCACTCTCCGTGGTGTCGTTGCCGTCGGCGTCCTTGATGTAGGGCGGCCCCCATTTGCGCGTATCGTCGCCCTGTCCCGGCCGCTCGATCTTGATGATGTCGGCGCCAAGGTCGCCCAGCAGCTGCATGGCGCTGGGGCCGGCCAGGATGCGGGTCAGGTCGAAGACGCGGATGCCGGCCAAGGGCCCAGGGGTCGCGCCGGGAGTGGGGGTGCTCATGGAATGCCGCCGGATGTTTGGGTCGATTACAGGTCCGCGACGGTGGCCGAACCGGAAGGGGGCGTCAAGCCTGTGCGCGACCCCCTATGCTTAGGAGGTGAAGGGAATATGTTTAACTTCGGAATGTGCACTTGGGGACAATGATTTAATCTATTATCTTGTAATCTGGAAAAAATTTATCTAATATTTCGTTCGTTATTTTAAGCATTTTTCCATATATTTCTTGTGAAAGAATGGCGTCTTTGCAAATTTTATTTATATGCATACTTCTATCCTTGACCCTGTGAGAAGTTTTTTTCTCCACTAGCTCTAGTGATCTAAAAATAACAGTAGAGTCACTGACCCTTAAGCCAGAAGGGTAACAGTGAGATATAGTGTTTCTAGTTTTTAAAATTAATTCAATATCATTCAATAAATCAATTATTATATCATTATAACTAGATAAATCATCTATTTTAGAAATATTTTCCCTTATAAATTTAATTTTATATTTATTTAACCTGCCCATTTCTCCCATTTCGATATTGGTTTTGGGAAATTTATTAATAATTGTTTGCCATATATCTAATATGCTTTCTATTAATGACCAGGCTATGATCAAGCTTCCAATTGCTTTGGATAAAGCTTCAATATCATCACTTTTTAATGGAATTTCTTTAGACATTTCATTTAACCAAAAATCTAATGTTATTTATAATATATTGATAATTTTTACTCGGTGAAATGTAAATATTGATTTTAGCTGTTACAGCAGCGCCATGACGATGAGGGGCAGGGTTGCGGCGGCGGCGATCACCTGCACGGTCAGGATGCCGGCCATCAGCTGATGGTCGCCGCCCAGCTGCCGGGCGAGGATGTAGGAGGAGGCCGCCGCCGGCGCCGCGCTGAACAGGATCGTCACCTTGGCGGTCACGCCTTCGACCCCGAAGGCGAGGCAGGCGAGCGCCGCCAGCAGCGGCAGTCCCAGCAGCTTCAGCAGGGTGGCCAGCACGATACCGGTGCGGCCGGCCTTCAGCGCGCTGAAATTCAGCCCCGCGCCGACGCAGAGCAGGCCGAGCGGCAGGGCGGCCTTGCCGATGATGTCCAGCGTCGGGCCAATCACCGGCGGCAGCCCGATGCCCAGCGCATTCAGCACCAGCCCGGCGCAGACCGACAGGATGATCGGGTTGCTGGCCAGCGCCTTCGCCAGCGCGCGCGGCCCCGGATCGGCGGTGCCGATCAGCCGCGTCAGCAGTACGACGCACAGCACGTTCACGAAGGGCACGACCACGCCGATGGCGATGGCGACCAGCGTGTTGCCGGCGGCACCGTAGAGCCCGCCGGCGGCGGCCAGCGCGACATAGATGTTCGGCCGGATCGTGCCCTGCAGGATGGAGGTGAAGCCCGGCGTGTCGATGGGGATGCGCTCGCGCATCACCAGCAGGCCGCCGATCATCAGCAGGATCGGTGCGGTCAGCGCGGCGGCCATCGGCACCACCTGCAGGTCGCCGATGCTGGCGGTCGCGGTGCGGGTCAGCAGCATCGCCGGAAACAGGATGAAGTAGGTCAGCCGCTCCGCCGCGTCCCAGAAGCCGTTGGTGAGGCCAAGATGCGCCATCAGCCCGCGCCGCAGCAGCGCGCCGAGCAGGATGATCAGGAAGATGGGGCCAAGGGCCGGCAGGACGGAAGACATGGGATGACGGCTTAACGTGCCTGCCGCGCCGCGTCCAGTGCGCCTTGCAGGATGTAGGCGGCGGCCATCTTGTCCACCAGCTCGCCGCGCCGCTTGCGGGTCATGTCGGCGTCGATCATCAGCCGGGTAACGGCGGCGGTGGACAGGCGTTCGTCCCAGAAGCCATAAGGCAGGCCCAGCGGCTCGATGTTGCGGGCGAACTGCCGGGTGGACTGGCAGCGCGTCCCCTCGGTGCCGTCCATGCTGACCGGCAGGCCGATCACCAGCGCGCCGACCTCGCGTTCCTTGACGATCTTCCGCAGCGCCTCGATATCCTTCATCAGCTTGGTGCGGGCGATGGTTTCCAGCGGCGTGGCGATGGCCTGGCTGAAGTCGGAAATCGCCAGGCCGATGGTGGTGGAGCCGACATCCAGCCCCAGCAGCCGCTGGCGCGGTTTCAGCCCGGCGATCAGACGGGCGATGGCCGTTCCCGGCGTTTCCGGAATTAGGGTGTCGGGGTTGCGGTGCGTCATGCCCGGTGCTACTTTCCGCCGCGTTTCATGAATCCCTGAATCCTGCGGCTTTCCGCCGTTTCCGCGAGGAAGACTTACAGCATGTCGATGGACAAGGCCACCGTCGCGAATGTCGCCCGCCTGGCGCGCATTAAACTCAACGAGGAAGAGCTGGACCTCTATACCAAGGAGCTGTCCGGCATCCTGGACTGGATCGAGCAATTGCAGGCCGTGAATACCGACGGCGTCGAGCCGATGAGCAGCGTCGTCGAGCGGCTGCTGCCCGAGCGCGAGGACGCCGTGACGGACGGCAACATCCAGGAGGATGTGCTGGCGAACGCGCCGGAAGCGGCGCATGGCTATTACGTGGTGCCGAAGGTGGTCGAATAATGGCGTCTCTTACCGGACTGACGATGGCAGAGGCGCTGGACGGCCTCGCCAAGAAGGATTTCTCCAGCACCGAGCTGACCGGCGCCTATGTGAAGGCGATGGAGCAGGCGCGCCACCTGAACGCTTATATCGTGGAGACGCCGGAACAGGCGCTCGACATGGCCAAGGCGTCCGACGCGCGCCGCGCCAAGGGCCATGCCGGCGCGATGGACGGGCTGCCGCTTGGCATCAAGGACCTGTACTGCACGAAGGGCGTGCAGACCACGGCGGGCAGCCACATCCTGGAAGGCTTCACGCCGACCTACGAGTCCACCGTCACGCAGAAGCTGTGGGACGCCGGTGCGGTCATGCTGGGCAAGCTGAATCTGGACGAGTTCGCCATGGGCTCGGCCAACATCACCAGCCATTTCGGCAATGTGGAAAGCCCCTGGCGCAAGCCGGGCGACAACCGTCCGCTGGTGCCCGGCGGCTCCTCGGGCGGCTCGGCGGCTGCCGTGGCCGCGCATGCCGCCATCGCCGCCACCGGCACGGACACTGGCGGATCGATCCGTCAGCCGGCTTCCTTCACCGGCATCGTCGGGCTGAAGCCGACCTATGGGCGCTGCTCGCGCTGGGGCATCGTCGCTTTCGCCTCCTCGCTGGATCAGGCCGGGCCGATGACCCGCAGCGTCACCGACGCGGCGGTCATGCTGGGCGTCATGGCGGGGCATGATCCGAAGGATTCCACCTCGGTCGATATCGCCGTGCCCGATTACCGCGCCGCTCTGGAAGGCTCGGTGAAAGGTCTGCGCGTCGGCATCCCGAAGGAATATCGCGTCGAGGGCATGCCGGCCGAGATCGAGCAGCAGTGGCAGCAGGGCATCGACTGGCTGAAGGCCGCCGGCATGGAGCCTGTGGAGGTCAGCCTACCGCACACCAAGCATGCGCTGCCGACCTACTACATCATCGCGCCGGCGGAGGCGTCGTCCAACCTGGCGCGCTATGACGGCGTGCGCTACGGGCTGCGCGTCGCGGGCGACACGCTGGACGGTCTCTATGAGAACAGCCGCGCCGCCGGCTTCGGGGCGGAGGTGAAGCGCCGCGTGCTGATCGGCACCTATGTGCTGTCGGCGGGCTATTACGACGCCTATTACCTGAAGGCGCAGAAGATCCGCACGCTGATCGCCGAGGATTTCCGCAAGGCCTATGAGCAGTGCGACGTCATCCTGACGCCGACCTCGCCCTCGGCGGCCTTCGCCATCGGCGAGAAGATGGACGACCCAGTCGCCATGTATATGCAGGACGTGTTCACCGTGCCGGCGAACCTGGCCGGCATTCCAGGCCTCTCCGTACCGTCGGGCGTTTCCGCCGACGGGCTGCCGCTGGGGCTGCAGGTGCTGGGCAAGGCCTTCGACGAGGAGACGGTGCTGAAGGTCGGACGGGTGATCGAGAAGGCGGCCGCGTTCGGCGCGAAGCCGGCCTTCCTGGCGGGAGAGTAAGAGCATGAGCGGATTGCTGATCGAGGGACGCACGGGCACCTGGGAGGTCGTCATCGGCCTGGAAGTGCACGCGCAGGTCACCTCCAACGCCAAGCTGTTCTCCGGTGCCTCGGCGGCCTTCGGCGCGGAGCCGAACAGCCAGGTCAGCCTCGTCGATGCGGCGATGCCGGGCATGCTGCCGGTCATCAACAAGGTCTGCGTCGATCAGGCGATCAAGACCGGCCTCGGCCTGAATGCGGCGATCAACCGGACCAGCGTGTTTGCCCGCAAGAACTACTTCTATGCCGACCTGCCGCAGGGCTATCAGATCTCGCAGTATGAGAAACCGATCGTCGGCGAGGGCATCGTGCTGGTCGATCTGCCGGACGGCACGACCCGGGAAATCGGCATCGAGCGGCTGCATCTGGAACAGGATGCCGGCAAGAGCCTGCATGACCAGCATCCGAGCAAGAGCTACATCGACCTGAACCGTTCCGGCGTGGCGCTGATGGAGATCGTCTCCAAGCCGGATCTGCGCTCGGGCGACGAGGCGGCGGCCTATCTCACCAAGCTGCGTGCCATCCTGCGCTATCTCGGCACCTGCGACGGCAACATGGAGGAAGGCTCCATGCGCTGCGACGCCAACGTGTCGGTGCGCAAGGCCGGCGACCCCTTCGGTACGCGCTGCGAGATCAAGAATGTGAACTCGATCCGCTTCGTGAAGCAGGCCATCGAGTATGAGGCGCGCCGCCAGGTCGAGGTGATTGAGGAGGGTGGCACCATCAACCAGGAAACCCGCCTGTTCGATTCGCGTCAGGGTGTCACCCGCTCCATGCGCTCCAAGGAGCATGCGCATGATTACCGCTATTTCCCCGATCCCGACCTGCTGCCGCTGGTCCTGACCGAGGAGCGGATCGAGAAGATCAAGGCCAGCCTGCCGGAACTGCCGGACGCGAAGAAGCAGCGCTTCATGCAGGATTACGGCCTGTCGGCCTATGATGCCGGCGTGCTGGTGGCGGAGCAGGAGACCTCCGGCTTCTACGAGAAGGTCGTGACATCCAGCGGCGATGCCAAGCTGGCGGCGAACTGGGTCATCACCGAACTGTTCGGCCAGCTGAACACTGCCGGCAAGGACATCGCCGACAGCCCGGTCTCGGCCGAGGCGCTGGGCCGGATGATCGCCCGCATCAAGGACGGCACGATCTCCGGCCGCATCGCCAAGGACGTGTTCGCCGAGATGTTCGAGACCGGCAAGGATGCCGATGCGATCATCGAGGAGAAGGGGCTGAAGCAGGTCTCCGACACCGGCGCCATCGAGAAGGTGATCGACGAGGTGCTGGCCGCCAACCAGGACAAGGTGGCGGAATACAAGTCGGGCAAGGACAAGCTGTTCGGCTTCTTCGTCGGCCAGGTGATGAAGGCCAGCCAGGGCAAGGCCAATCCGGGGATGGTGAACGAGCTGCTGAAAAGCAAGCTGGCCTGACGGCCATGTCCACCACTGCCCTGAAGTTTGCGGTCTTCGACTGCGACGGCACGCTGGTCGATAGCCAGCATCACATCGTGGCGGCGGCGCAGGCCGCGTTCGCCCGCCACGATCTGCCGCCCCCGCCGGCGGAGCTGGTGCGCACTGGTATCGGCCTGCCGCTGCGCCAGGCGCTGGCGCGGCTGGCCCCGGATGGCGATGACGCGCTGCATGACGGGCTGACCGAGGCCTACAGGTCGGTCTTCTTCGAAATGCGCCACCGGCCCGACCATTGGGAACCGCTCTATCCCGGCGTCGTTGAAACACTGGACAGGCTGGCCGCCGTTGGCTGGCTGCTGGGCATCGCCACCGGCAAGGCAAAGCGCGGCCTGCTGGCGGTACTGGACATGCACGGGCTGCGCGACCGCTTCGTGGTGCTGCGCACCGCCGATGACGGGCCGGGCAAACCGCACCCTTTCATGCTGACCTCCGCCATGTCGGAAATCGGCGTGGAAGCGGCGGATACGGTGATGATCGGCGATACCAGCTACGATATCGAGATGGCACGGGCGGCCGGCACACTGGCCGTTGGCGTGTCCTGGGGGTACCATTCGGCGGAGATGCTGCAGGCCGCCGGGGCGCACCATCTGGTGCATGACTATCCAGCACTGGCCGCCACCCTGCTAAACCGGGAGGACTGACCATGCGCCTGAAGACCATCGCCAAGATCGTCGGCGTCCTGCTCATCGCACTGGTTGTCGCGGTGGTTGTCGTCGTCAAATCCATCGATTCCGAGGATGTGAAGCGGCAGATCGCGGAGCAGGTTTCGGCTTCCACCGGACGGACGCTCGCCATTGCCGGCGACCTCGATGTCGGCATCTCGCTGACGCCGGTTCTAGCGGCCACATCGGTGACCTTCTCCAACGCCGAATGGGGTAGCCGTCCGGAGATGGCGCGCATCGGCGAGCTGCAGGTTTCGGTGGCGCTGCTGCCGCTCATCAGCGGCCAGGTCGATATCCGCGAGCTGGTGGTGCGCGACGCCGACATCCTGCTGGAGACCAACCGGCAGGGGCGTGGCAATTGGCAGTTCGGCGAGGCGAAGCCGGCCGGCCAGAATGGCACGCAGTCCGGCGGCGGGGCAGATATCGCCTTCCGTGACCTGACCATCGAGCGCAGCGTGCTGGTGCTGAAGGATGCCGCCACCGGCACTGAACAGAAGCTGACGGTGAACCGGCTGGCGCTGGAACCATCAGGCAATCTCAACAAGCTCGATCTCGATATCCAGTATCAGGAAATGGCGGCGGCGCTGTCCGGCACGGTCGGCAGCATCGACGCGCTGACGACGGGGCGTGCGGTTCCCATCGACCTGGAAGGCAGCGCGCTCGGCATCGACCTGGCACTCTCCGGCACGGCGGCGGCCAGTGCGAACGGGCCGTTCAACCTTTCTCTCTCTGCCAGCGGCAAGGATTTCGCCGGGCTGAAGCCGGTCGCAGGCGATCTGCCGCAACTCGGCGCGTTCGACCTGAAGGCGCAGGTCTCGGGCGACGGCAAGGCGCTGAAGCTGGAGCCGCTGTCGCTGAAGCTGGGCCGCACTGATCTGGCTGGCGGCCTGTCGGTGAAGCTGGGCGGTACCCGGCCCGCGCTTACCGGGTCGCTCGCCAGCGATGCGCTGGACCTTGCCCCCTTCATCGGTGGTGAGGATGCGCCCGCCGCTGGCACCTCGCCGGCTGCCGGCAGCGACGATGGAAGGGTGATCCCGGACGATCCGCTGCCGCTGGACGCGCTGAAATCGTTCGACGCCACTCTCGACTACAAGGCGGCGAAGGTGCTGCTGAAGAATGGCGAGATGACCGACCTGTCGGCGAAGCTGTCGCTGGCCAATGGCGACCTGAATCTGAAGCCGCTGGTTCTGACCGCCTTCGGTGGCAAGATCGAGCAGAATTTGCGGCTGAATGCTGCCGGCCAGACGCCGCAGCTGACCGTCGAGGGCAAGGTCGAGAAGCTGGATATGGGCGCGCTGCTGAAGGCCGCCGCCGACAGCGACATGCTGACAGCCAACACCGATGCCAGCTGGCAGCTTTCCGGGCGCGGGGCAAGCCCACGCGCCATCGCCGCCAGCCTGGACGGCCAGATCCGCAATATCCTGCAGGACGGCACGGTCAACAGTAAGTATTTCGAGCTTATTGCCGCCGATCTGGTGCCGAAGCTGCTGCCCGGCAACACGGCGCAGGAAGCCAACCTGAACTGCATTGTTACCCGCATCGACATTGCCAAGGGCGTGGCGACCAACCGCGTCATGCTGATGGATACCAGCCGCGTCACCATTGTCGGCACCGGCACGGCCAATCTGGGGACGGAGCAGCTGGACATGAAGCTGACGCCCTCGCCGAAGGATAAGAGCCTCATCAGCCTGGCGACGCCGATCCTGATCAGCGGCAGCTTCGCTAATCCCAGCTTCTCGCCGGACCCGGTGGCGCTGGCGACCGGCGTCGCCGGTGCCGTGGCCGGCACCATGGTGAACCCGCTGGGCCTGCTGGTGCCGTTCCTGTCCTCCGGCAGTGGCGAGAGCCCTTGTGCGCAGGCCATTGCCAATCTGGACAATCCGGACGCCGGCAAGAGCGGCAGTAGCGGCGGTACTCAGCAGCAGGACCAACAGCAGCAGCCGGGTAGCATCCCCGGCCTGTTCAAGAATCTGCTCGGCCGATAGGAGAGGGGTTGTTGAAGCGTTTCTACAAGCAGGCCGGCATCGCTTCGGCGGCAGACGGACATCGCGTCACGCTGGACGGCAAGCCGATCCGGACACCGGCCAAGGCGGAGATGGTATTGCCGACGGCGGCACTGGCCGAGGCAATTGCCGCCGAATGGCAGGCGCAGGCCGAGGAGATCAGGCCGGGCGACATGCCGCTGACGCAGCTTGCCGCGACCGCCATCGACCGAGTCTCCAAGGAACGCGCGGCGGTGATCGAGGAACTGGTCGGCTATGCCGAGACCGACCTGCTCTGCTATCACGCGGAGGAGCCGGAGGATCTGGTGGCCCGGCAGGTGGCGACCTGGCAGCCGCTGCTGGACTGGGCGAACGAGACATTCGAGGCGCCGTTCCAGGTGACCGCCGGCATCATGCCGGCGCGCCAGCCGGAACCGGCACTGATCGGTGTGCGCCGGGCGCTGGACACCCTGTCCGACCTGGAGCTGACAGCGCTGGCCAGCCTCACGGCGTCCTGCGGCTCGCTGATCGTGGCGCTGGCGGTGCGGCATGGCCGGATTTCCGCGGAGGAGGCGTTTTCGACCTCGCAGCTCGACGAGACTTTCCAGATCGAGCAATGGGGCGAGGATGAGGAGGCGCGCAAGCGCCGCGCGCTGCTGATGCGCGATATCGAGGCGGCAACGCTCTTCCTGTCGCTGTGCCGCCTGAGCTGAACTGTGAGCTAGACAAGGCCATCCGGGGATAGCCATGCAGGAGCAGGCAGTCAGGCTGTCGATCCAGGGCCGGGTCCAGGGGGTCTGGTACCGCGCCTGGACGGTGCGCGAGGCGCAGGCGCTGGGCCTGCGCGGCTGGGTGCGCAACCGCCGGGACGGCTCGGTGGAGGCGGTGCTGGTCGGGCCGGCCTCGGCCGTCGAGGCGATGATCGAAGCCTGCCGGAAGGGCCCGCCTGCCGCCCGCGTGGACGAGGTCATCGTCACCGAGACCGCCCCGACCGATGTCGGCACCGGCTTCGAGCAGCTGCCGACGGCATAGGAACCGCATGGATATCCAGCCCCTTCTCGCAGCGCCCTCGCAGCGGCTTTGGCAGGAACGCCAGGCCTGGTTCCAGCGCCGGCTGGATGACGCGCTGGGGGATGAGGATACGGCTATCGGCGCGCCCATACCCATAGGCGCGCAGGCGGAGGCGCTGCTGATCGACCTGCAGCTTTCCTTCTGCGCCGGCGCCTGGGTGGCCGCCATCATCCTGGCTCAGACCGTGCTGGACGCCGACCTTGCCGACCGCGAGCTGGCGGGGGAGGAGACGGGGATTGCGCTGAACGATATCCGCTTCGGGCGCGACTATGTGTGGCTGCGCAACCGGCGCAACGATCTGGTGCATGAGGAAGGGCGGACGGCGCTGACCGTCCGCGACCAGACACAGGACCGCCAGCACCTCGAAGCCGAGGCGCGGCGGGCCGTGGAGCTGTTGTTTAAAGCCCTGAAGGGGTAACCGGAAGGGTTAGGCGAGCTCGAAGATCGCCTCGACCTCGGTCGCCACATTGCGCGGCAGCACATTGGCGCCGACCGCGAAGCGGGCGTGACGACCGGCATCACCGAACACCTGAACCATCAGGTCCGACGCGCCGTTGATGACTTCCGGCTGGTCGGTGAAAGAGGCCTCACAGGCCACGAAGCCGCCCAGCTTCACCACGCGGACGATACGGTCGAGATCGCCGCCAGCGGCCTGGCGGGCCTGGGCGATAAGGTTCAGCGCGCACAGCCGGGCGGACTGCTGGCCCTGCTCGACGGTGATGTCGGTGCCGACCTTGCCCTTGAACTTGATATCGCCGTTCAGGACCGGGATCTGGCCGGAGACGAAGATCATGTTGCCGCTGACCACATAGGGCACGTAGTTGGCCGCAGGTGCTGCGGCGGCAGGCAGTTCGATGCCGAGTTCCTTCAGGCGGGCGTCGATACGTCCGGACATGGCAAATCCTCGTTCGTTTCTGTCTTCAGGAATCAGTGGCGACGGCTGCCGTCACTGTTCGTTGCGAAGGGCACCATAATCCCTCTGGCCGCGGGCTTCCAGCGTGCTGGCGACGGTCTGCTTCACCGCGTCCAGCCGCAGCTTGCGGCGCTGTGCCTGCCGTTCCTTCTTTGCCGCACGGTGGCGGACAACGAAGATCAGCGACAGCTTGTAGCCGACCAGGCCGAAAAAGATCACATAGGGGATGCAGCCGACCAGCATCGACTGGCCCCAGCTTGTCATCATGTCGGCGAAGCCCAGCACCGAATCCCACCAGCTGGTCGCCGTTGCGGCGGCTTCACTCTCATACTGCTGGGCGAACTGGTCATAGCCGGTGTTGTGCCCGTCGCGGCCGAGCAGGAATTCACCGGTCACATAGAACAGGTAATAGGACGGCACCAGCGTTGCCACATTGGTGATCCAGGTCCAGGCCGCCGAGACGATCAGGCTGAACTCCCACTTGAAGCGGCGGGCGATCAGCCAGGTCAGGAAGACGGTGAACATCTGCGCGCCGACCAGCGGCGTGAAGGCCCAGGCAAGACCGACGCCGACCGCGCGCGCGGTATATTCCGGCGGGTGCTGAGAACCGACGCGCTTCATCGGCACGACGAGCTTCATGCGCGCCGTCCGCATAAATCGGGTCAACCAGCCCTGTTTGCGTCCCTTGGCCAGGACACGCCTCCATACCCCAGTTCGGGAAGGGTTTGCTTCGGTTCCTGCTTCTAAAATAGGGGAAGCATGGCCCCGCGCAATGGCGGATTCGGATGCTGCTGCGCAATATAATTCCGTTATGCGGAAAATGGCTTGAAAATCAAATCGCTGCGAAAAAAGCCGGGCAACGAAAAAGGGGGCCGCCATTCTGGCGGCCCCCATCCAGTGACGACAGAGGAGGCAATAAGGGGCTGCTGCGTCGCCGGAAATTCGTCCCCGCGCCTTACGAGCAGCCGGTGGTGCCGCCGCAGGTGTCGCACTTCAGGCAGGTGCCGTTACGCACCAGCGTGAAGTTGCCGCATTCCGGGCAGCTGTCGCCTTCATAGCCCTTCATGCGCGCCTCGCGGATCTTGTCGAACTTCGCGTCCACCGCCTCGATCACCTCCTGGCTGACCGACACCGCCGCCGTGGTTCGCGTGGTGGTCGTGGCGAGGCCGTGATCGTGCCCGTGATGTCCATGGTCATGGCCGTGGGCGTGATAGCCGTTGGTGCCGTTGGCCTTGGCGGTTTCCGTCAGGCCGCCGGTGAAGACGACGAGGTTGTTGCGCACGAAACCGCGGCTGGTCACCCGCTCGACGGCGGCAAGCGCCTCGTCCTCGGCGCGGGTCGCATCGCCGGTGCCGCGCCCCACCGTATCCGGCGCCAGGTCGGCCGGTTCGGCATGGGCAAGGTCGGTGCGGCTCAGATAGCTGACCGCCAGTTCCCGGAAGATATAGTCCAGGATGGAGGTCGCCATCTTGATCGCGTCATTGCCCTCGACCATGCCCGACGGCTCGAACCGGGTGAAGGTGAAGGCATCGACATATTCGTCCAGCGGCACGCCGTACTGCAGGCCGATGGAGATGGCGATGGCGAAATTGTTCATCAGCGAGCGAAAGGCGGCGCCTTCCTTGTGCATGTCGATGAACACCTCGCCGAGGCGGCCATCCTCGTACTCGCCGGTGCGCAGATAGACCTTGTGGCCGCCGACGATGGCCTTCTGGGTATAGCCCTTGCGCCGGCCCGGCAGCTTCTCGCGGTTGATGACCCGCTCGACGATGCGCTCGACGATCTTCTCGGCGATGACCGGTGCGCGCGCGGCGGCCGGTTGCTCGACAATCTCTTCGAACTCCTCAAGGTCCTCGGCGTCCAGCAGGGCGGCCGAGAGCGGCTGCGACAGCTTGGAGCCGTCGCGGTACAGCGCGTTCGCCTTGATGCCCAGCTTCCAGGACAGCAGATAGGCCTCGGCGCAATCCTCGACCGTCGCCGCATTCGGCATGTTGATGGTCTTGGAGATGGCGCCGGAGATGAAGGGCTGTGCCGCCGCCATCATGCGGATGTGGCTCTCCACCGACAGGAAGCGCTTGCCGATGCGGCCGCACGGGTTGGCGCAGTCGAACACCGGCAGGTGTTCGTCCTTCAGGCCGGGCGCGCCCTCCAGCGTCATGGCGCCGCTGCAGTAGGTGTTGGCGGCCTCGATGTCGGCCTTGGAGAAGCCCAGACCCGCCAGCATGTCGAAATTCATGTCGTCGAGCTGCGCCTGGGCGAAGCCCAGCACGTCGCGGCAGAATTCCTCGCCGAAGGTCCATTTGTTGAACACGAACTTGATGTCGAAGGCGCTGGCGAGGCTCGCCTCCAGCTTTTCCAGCGCCTCTTCGGTGAAGCCCTTGGCCTTCAGCTTCGCATGGTCCACGCCAGGGGCGTTCTTCAGGCTCTGATGGCCAACGGCGTAGCGCACGATCTTCTCGATCGTGGCTTCGTCATAGCCCAGCACCTTCAGCGCCTGCGGCACCATGCGGTTGATGATCTTGAAGTAGCCGCCGCCGGCCAGCTTCTTGAACTTCACCAGCGCGAAATCGGGCTCGATGCCGGTGGTGTCGCAATCCATGACCAGGCCGATGGTGCCGGTCGGCGCGATGACCGAGGTCTGCGCGTTGCGGTAGCCATGCGCCTCGCCCAGCGCCAGCGCGTCGTCCCAGGCCAGCTTTGCCGCGCGGACCAGCGCCTGGTCCGGGCAGTTGGCGGCATCCAGTGGGACCGGCGTCACTTCCAGCGCCTCATAGCCTTCGGTGGCGCTGTGCGCGGCCAGCCGGTGGTTGCGGATGACACGCAGCATGTGCGCGGCGTTCTTCTTGTAGCCGGGGAAGGCGCCCAGCTCCTGCGCCATCTCGGCGGAGGTGGCATAGGCACGGCCGGTCATCACCGCGGTCAGCGCGGCGCACAGCGCGCGGCCCTTGTCGCTGTCATAGCCGAGGCCCATGGACATCAGCAGGCCGCCGATATTGGCGTAGCCGAGGCCCAGCGTGCGGTACTCGTAGGACAGCTTGGCGATTTCCTTGGACGGGAACTGCGCCATCAGCACGGAGACTTCCAGCGTCAGCGTCCACAGCCGTACTGCATGCTCGTAGCCGGCGATATCGAACCCACCATCCGCCTTACGGAAGGTCATCAGGTTCAGCGACGCCAGGTTGCAGGCCGTGTCGTCCAGGAACATGTATTCCGAGCACGGGTTGGAGGCGTTGATGCGCCCGCCTTCCGGGCAGGTATGCCACTCGTTGATCGTGCTGTCGTACTGGATGCCAGGATCGGCGCAGGCCCAGGCGGCATAGCTGATGCGGTCCATCAGCTCCTTCGCCTTCAGCCGCTTGTGCAGCTTGCCGTCGGTGCGGCGCACCAGATCCCAGTCGCCGTCGGTCTCGACAGCGCGCAGGAATTCGTTGGTCAGGCGCACGGAATTGTTCGAGTTCTGGCCGGAGACGGTCAGATAGGCCTCGGAATCCCAGTCCGTGTCATAGGTGCGGAACTCCATGGCGGTGAAGCCCTGGCGCGCGAACTGGATGGTGCGCTGGATCATGTTCTCGGCGACCAGCGCGCTGCGCGCCTCGAAGATCGCCTTCTTCAGAACGCGGTTCTGCTTCGGATCGAAGCGCGAATCGTCGTCACCTTCCTGACAGGCAGCCATGACGGCGGTCAGGTGCTTCTGGTTGATCTTGGAGCCGGTCACCAGCGAGGCGACCTTCTGCTCCTCATTCACCTTCCAGTCGATATAGGCCTCGATATCGGGATGGTCGATATCGACCGTCACCATCTTGGCGGCGCGCCGCGTGGTACCGCCGGACTTGATGGCGCCCGCCGCGCGGTCGCCGATCTTCAGGAAGCTCATCAGGCCGGACGACTTGCCGCCGCCGGACAGCCGCTCGCCCTCGCCGCGCAGCTTCGAGAAGTTGGTGCCAGTGCCGGAGCCGTATTTGAACAGCCGGGCCTCGCGGACCCACAGATCCATGATGCCGCCGTCATTCACCAGATCGTCGCCGACCGACTGGATAAAGCAGGCATGCGGCTGCGGATGTTCGTAGGCGGAGTTGGACTTCACCAGCTTGCCGGACTTGAAGTCCACATAGTGGTGGCCCTGCGCCGGGCCGTCGATGCCATAGGCCCAGTGCAGGCCGGTGTTGAACCATTGCGGGGAGTTCGGCGCCGCCATCTGGGCCGCCAGCATGAAGCGCATCTCGTCGAAGTAGGCGCGGGCGTCCTCTTCCGCATCGAAATAGCCGCCCTTCCAGCCCCAGTAGGTCCAGGTACCGGCCAGCCGGTCGAACACCTGCTTGGCGCTCTCCTCATGCGTGGTGCGGTCCTCGGGCGCCAGCGTGTCCAGCTTCTTGGCGTCCGGCGCCTTGCGCCACAGCCAGTCGGGAACGTCCTTTTCCACCACCGGGGTCAGCGCCACCGGTACGCCGGCCTTGCGGAAATATTTCTGCGCCAGGATATCGCAGGCGACCTGCGACCAGCTCTCCGGCACCTCGATATCCTTCAGCTGGAAGACGATGGAGCCATCCGGATTGCGGATTTCGCTGGTCGTCCTGCGGAAGGAAAGCGCGGCATAGGCATCCTTGCCGGCCTCGGTGAAGCGACGTTCGATCTTCATAATGTTCCCCTCGGTCCCCTCGGCACCCGCAGCGTCTCTCCGTGCCTGGATACGCTGCTGGTCCGTATGATCTGTCGTCCTGAATGGCGACCGACGGTTTCGATCGCCTCGTCGCCGGATGCGAGGCACCCTATATCTAGCGGCGGAGAACAAGTGTGCCACAAGCGCTGGCGTGTTCAACTGCATTTTGTATGTTGACAGCAATTAACCACATCAGCTGGTTTCGCGTGATGGCAGGACTGGCGGATTATCGCCCCCTGCAGCGCCCGCCGGGCTGGACGGATGGCCGCGAGGGTGCAATATTCCGGGCACTTCGTTGCCTGCATGAAGGACGGACCAGATCATGGCGGATATCGGCACCCGCTTGTACACGTGGCTGAACGGCGAAAAGGTCGGCGAGGACCAGTTCGGCAACCTGTATTATCGCGGCAAGAAGGCGGCCAACGGCCAGCGCGACAAGCGCTGGGTGGTCTATAAGGGCGAGCCGGAGGCCTCCAAGGTGCCGCCGGCCTGGCATGCCTGGCTGCATTACACGACCGATATCCTGCCGACCGGCGCTGAACAGATGGCGAAGCCGTGGCAGAAGGAACATCTGCCGAATCTGAGCGGCACCGACCTCGCCTACCGTCCGCCCGGCCATGTGCTGAGCGGTGGCAAGCGTGACAAGGCCACGGGCGACTACGAGGCCTGGCGCCCGGAATGAGGGCTTCGGACATTAAGATAGCGGGCAATACAGCGGGAGCGCGGCGATGCATCGCAGCCTGATCGAGACGGTGATGGGCGCCGTCGTGCTGGTGGTTGCCGGCCTGTTCGTCGTTTTCGCCTTTTCCGCGGCCGATCTGCGGGCGGTCGGCGGCTATATGGTCACGGCCTCCTTCGAGCAGACGACCGGCCTCAATGTCGGGTCGGATGTGCGCATCAGTGGCATCAAGGTCGGGTCGGTGGTGAGCCAGCAGCTCGACCCCGAGACTTACCTCGCGCGCATCACGCTCAGCATCGACACGGCGGTGAAGCTGCCGCGCGACACCATCGCCAAGGTGGCGTCGGAAGGGCTGCTGGGCGGCAGCTACATGCAGCTTATCCCCGGTGGCGACGACCAGATGATCGAGGCGGGCGGCCGCATCGCCTATACCCAGTCCTCCGTCGATCTGATGGATCTGCTGGGCCGCTTCGTCTTCACCGCCGCCGAGAGCCAGGGCAGCAACCAGTCCGGTGGCGATCAGTCTGGCGGCAACCAGTCCGGAGGCAACACGCCCGTTCCCACCGCGCCGCTGAAATAGCGGAACCGGCGGTCCACGGCATCGTTATCCAGCGCATGTCCAACCCACTTCTGTCCTCTCTTCGCCGCCATTCCCTGCCTGCCCTGCTGGTCATGGCAGGGGGGCTGTGCCTCATGTCAGTGTCGGCGGCGGCGCAGGACCGGCCGACCTTCACCCCCTATCCGGTGGCGGTGCTGCAGGGGCTGGACAAGATCACCGCGCGGATATCCACCTTCGAGGCGCCGGTCGAGCAGCCTGTCGTCTTCGGCTCATTGGAGATCATGGTGCGGACCTGCCAGAAGCGTCCGCCGGAGGAACCGCCGGAGAGTGCCGCCTTCCTGGAGATCACCGAACAGAAGCCGGGCGAGGCGGCGAGCCGTCTGTTCACCGGCTGGATGTTCGCCTCAAGCCCGGCGCTGAACGGGTTGCAGCACCCGGTCTATGACGTCTGGCTGCTGGACTGCAAGAGGGCTGAATAGGCGTTGCGGACATCGCCGGTGGGAAAGCGCGCGGCCACGGTCAGTGCCTCGGCCAGCCGGTTCTTGTAATCCTCGCGCGGGATTTCCACGGCGCCGAAGCGCGTCAGGTGGCTGGTGACGAACTGGGTATCCAGCAGCACGAAGCCGCCCATCTTCAGCCGTGCGACCAGATCGACCAGCGCCACCTTGGAGGCGTCGGTCTCGCGGCTGAACATGCTCTCGCCGAAGAAGGCGCCGCCCAGCGCCAGCCCGTACAGCCCGCCGACCAGCTTGCCATCGCGCCAGCTCTCCACCGAATGGGCGAGGCCCATGCGGCGGAATTCCAGGAACAGCCGGACGATCTCGTCATTGATCCAGGTGTCGTTGCGGTCTTCCGCCGGTTCCGCGCAGCCGCGCAGGACGCCCTCGAAATCGCTGTTGCAGCGCATCTCGAACACGCCCCGGCGCACCGTCTTGGCCAGGCTGCGCGGGATATGGAAGCCATTGAGCGGCAGGATGCCGCGCTTGCTGGGATCGACGAAGAACAGCTCCGAATCGTCCCGTGTCTCGGCCATCGGAAACACGCCGATGGCATAGGCCTGTAGCACGAGTTCAGGCGTTAGCGGGACCACGCGGTTACTCTCGTTTGCCGCCGTCCATCCAGCGTTCGAGCCAGTGAATGTCGTAATCGCCGTCGATGAACGACTTCTCGGTCAGCAGCTTGCGATGCAGCGGGATCGTCGTCTTGATGCCGCCGATCACATATTCCTCCAGCGCCCGGCGCAGCCGCATCATGCATTCCGCGCGGTTGCGGCCATGCACCACCAGCTTGGACACCAGCGAATCATAATAGGGCGGGATGGCGTAACCGGTATAGAGGGCCGAATCGACCCGCACGCCAAGGCCGCCCGGCGCGTGGTAATCCGTGACCTTGCCAGGCGAGGGCTGGAAGGTCAGCGGGTCTTCCGCATTCACCCGGCATTCGATGGCATGGCCGAAGAACTTGATGTCGGCCTGCGAGAAGCCTAGCGCCGCCCCGGAGGCAACGCGGATCTGTTCACGCACCAAGTCGATGTCGGTGATCATCTCGGTGATCGGATGTTCGACCTGCAGGCGGGTGTTCATCTCGATGAAGTAGAATTCCCCGTTCTCGTACAGGAATTCCAGCGTGCCGACGCTGCGGTAGCCCAGCTTCTCGATCGCCTTGACGACGATCTTGCCCAGCTTCTCGCGTTCCTCGGCGTTCAGCGCGGGTGAGGGGGCCTCTTCCAGCACCTTCTGGTGGCGGCGCTGCAGCGAGCAGTCGCGCTCGCCCAGATGCACGACATTGCCGTGATTGTCGGCCAGCACCTGCACCTCGATATGCCGGGGCTTGTCGAGGAACTTCTCCATATAGACTTCGTCATTGCCGAAAGCGGATTTCGCCTCCGACTTGGCGAGCTGCAGCGCCTGGGCGAGCTGGCTTTCGTCACGCGCCACCTTCATGCCGCGGCCGCCGCCGCCGCCGGTTGCCTTGATCAGCACCGGATAGCCGATGCTGGCGGCAAACTTCTTGGCCGCCTCCAGGCTTTCGATGGCGCCGTCGGAACCGGGCACGCAGGGCACGCCGGCCTCGATCATCGCCCGCTTGGCGGTGATCTTGTCGCCCATCATGCGGATATGGTCGGGCGAGGGGCCGACAAAGGTGAAGCCGTGCGCCTCCACGATCTCCGCGAAGCCCGCATTCTCCGACAGGAAGCCCACCCCCGGATGGATCGCGTCGGCTCCGGTGATGGTGGCAGCGGAGATGATCGCCGGAATGTTCAGGTAGCTCTGGTTCGGCGGCGGCGGGCCGATGCACACGCTCTCGTCGGCCAGCCGCACATGCATGGCGTTGGCGTCGGCCGTGGAATGGATGGCGACGGTGTGAATGCCCATCTCGCGGCAGGCGCGGTGGATGCGAAGGGCGATTTCGCCGCGATTGGCAATCAGGATCTTTTCGAACATCTCTGCCCAGCTATCCGCCGTGGCCTACTCGATGACCATCAGCGGCTCGCCGAATTCCACCGGCTGGCCGTTGCTGATCATGATCTTCGTCACCGTGCCGTCGCGCGGGGAGGGGATCGGGTTCATCACCTTCATTGCCTCCACGATGGCGATGGTCTGGCCCTTGCGGACCGCATCGCCCTGGCGCACGAAGGGCTCGGCCCCCGGCTCCGGCGTCAGATAGGCGGTGCCGACCATCGGCGAGGGCACCGTGCCCGGCAGGTCGCCGGCCGGCGCCGCC
>NZ_AMRL01000033.1 GCF_000299935.1 Oceanibaculum indicum P24
GGCGCCGCCCCCGCCCGCCGCCGCCGAGATGGCTGTGCCGGTGCGCGCCGACCTCGAGGCCGCGGTCCGCACCGCCGATCTGCGGCTGTTCCAGGCGATGGCGCGGGGGCTTGCGGACCGGCGCAAATATCTGGACGCGATGGCGCGCGCGCTGGGCGATCCGCAGACCTTGCTGGGCACGGCGGTGCAGCGTCTCGACGTGGCGGCGGAGCGGCTGGAGAACGGCGTTGCCGCCGGGCTGCGCCAGCGCCAGTCCGATGTTGCCGCGCGCGCTGCGCGCCTCGTCCATCCGCGCCAGTTGCTCGCCGCCAAGGGGCAGGCGCTGGCGGCCGGTACGCGGGCCCTCGACCAGGCGATGGCCGGGCAGCTCGACCGCAGCCGGGCGCGCCGCGACCGGGTGGCAGCAAGGCTGCATCCCGGCCTGTTCGCCAGCGAGCTGCGGGTCGCGGCGGAACGGGTGCGCCGGGCCGCTGCCGATCTGGACGGCAGTACCGGCCGGCTGCTGAAGGCGGCGGATGACCGGCTGCGGGCACAGGGCCGGCTGCTTGAAAGCTATTCCTTCAGGAACGTGCTGGACCGCGGCTTCGCCCTGGTGCGCGACGCTGACGGCCGTGTGGTCCGCCGGGCGGCCGATACCAGCGACGGCCAGCCGGTCAGTCTGCACTTCGCCGATGGCGTTGCAGGGGCGGTGATCGGCAGTCCCGGTACGGACGCGCCCACGAAGCCACGACCTGCGCCGAAAGCTGCCCCCAAAGCCACGCCGGCGGCTTCCTCGCCGTCGCCGAAACAGGGAAGTTTGCTGTGATGCGTCTGCTTGTCGCCTTCTTCATCCTGTGCCTGTCCGCCCTGCCGGCTGCCGCCCAGAGTGGACAGCTCTCGCTGGAGGGAAAACCGATCCAGGGCGGGCTGATGCGCGGCAAGACCGCACCCGGTGCCACCGTGACCTTCGACGGCAAGACCATGCGCGTCGCCGAGGATGGGGTTTTCCTGATCGGCTTCGGCCGTGAGGCGCCAGCGGAAATGACGGTCGAGGTCAGGCTGCCCTCCGGCCGTGCGCTGACCCGGACCCTCCAGGTCGAACAGCGCAGCTACGATGTTCAGCGTATCGACGGGCTGCCACAGACCATGGTCACGCCGCCGCCGGAGCTGCTTGCGCGCATCCGGTCGGAAAATGCGGAGATCCAGCGGGCACGCGATCTGGATACCGCCGTACCCTTCTTCCGCAGCGGATTCATCTGGCCGGCGCTGGGGCGCATCAGCGGAATCTATGGCTCGCAACGCATCCTGAACGGTCAGCCGCGCCAGCCGCATTACGGCATCGACATTGCGGCCCCGAAGGGCACCCGCGTCGTCACCCCGGCGGATGGTGTCGTGGCACTGGTGCATCCCGACATGTACTACACGGGTGCGACCATCGTGATCGACCACGGCCATGGCCTCACCTCCGCCTTCCTGCATCTCGACGAGACCTTTGTCGAAGTCGGGGAGATCGTGCGTCAGGGCCAGCGCATCGCCACGGTCGGGTCCAGCGGCCGGTCAACCGGCGCGCATCTCGACTGGCGGGTCAATCTGTTCGATATCCGGCTGGACCCCGCCCTGCTCGCCGGTCCAATGCCGAAGACGGGTGCGGAGGAGGCTAGTCCGGCCAGCGCCGGTGGAGCCAAAGCCACTGCCCCGGGCGCTCCCGCACCCAGGACTCAATAATCGCGGTGCAGGTCGCGGTCAGCGCCGCGATATCGGCCTTGCGGTCGCCGCTGTCCGGCAGTTCCAGCGGCGGATAGGCGGTGATGCGGAAGCGGCAGCCCTCCAGCCGTTCGACCCGCGCCGGAATCAGCGGACAGCGATAGCGCAGCGCGAAGGCGGCGAAGGCCGTGCCCGTCATCGCGTAGCGTCCGAAGAAGGGCACCGGGATGCCCTCATTCATCTTCTGGTCGATCAGCAGTCCGGCATGGCCGTCCGCGCGCATGGTGCTGAGCAGCGCTTCCGCCCCTTCCCGTCCTTTCGGGACCAGGTCGCCGGCAATCTTGTGGCGGCCCCACAGGATGATCCGGTTCATCAGCGGGTTGTTGGCGGCGCGGTAGATGCGTGTCAGCGGCAGGCCGGCCTGGCTGGCGGCAAGGCTCATCAGCTCCCAATTGCCGATATGGCCGGAAAAGAACAGGCCGGGCTGGCCATCGTCGCGGGCATTGCGGACATGTTCCATGCCGACAAGGTCGATGCGGGGATCGTTCAGCAGGTCGAGGCGCGGCAGATGCGGATATTCGCCGACCAGGCGGCCGAGATTGTCCCACATCGCACGGATGATGTCCTCGATCTCGGCGGCGGACTTCTCCGGGAAGGCCCGCTGCAGATTACGCCGGGCGCGCCGGGTTGCGCCAAGCCAGGGGCCGACCGTACGGCCGATGGCACCGCCCAGTGCCGAGGCCCAGCCGATCGGCAGGATGGCCATAAGCCCGATGATCGGCGCCACCCCCGCCGCCTGCAGCGGGTAGCGCACGAAGCGGTTGAAGGCGCTGTAGCGGTCAGACATTGCCCTGTCCGACGCTGGATGGTGTGTTGAACAGAGGGTCCAGCAGGGCCTCTGGCGCGGCCGCATCCTGCCAGGTCAGGATGATATCCAGAACCGCGATACTGTTCCGGCAGGCGGGCGGCAGCCGTACCCAGTCCTTGCGGGTTGTGACCGGCAGCAGGCCGGCATCGCTCGCCCGCTTCGCAAGTGCCGCAATCTCCGTGGTGCTGTAAGGATGGTGATCGGGAAAGGGCACGCTCTCCACGATCTCCGCACCGGCCCCGCGCAGGCTCTCGAAGAATTTCTCCGGCCGACCAATGCCGGCGAAGGCCAGCACGCGGCGGCCGGTGAGATCGGCACCGGCAACTGGCGTCAGCCGTGCCGGCAGGATCGGCAGCGCGTTGCCGATCTGCGCGGCGGCACCGGTGTGGTCCTCGCCGATCAGCACGACCGCCTGCGCATGGGCGAGCCCGTCGCTGACGGGTTCGCGCAGCGGGCCGGCGGGCAGCAGCAAGCCATTGCCGAAGCCATAGCCGCCATCGACGACGATCAGCGACAGGCTCTTGGCAAGCGACGGATTCTGGAAGCCGTCATCCATGACAATGGCCTCGGCACCGGCGACGATTGCGGCCTTCGCCCCCGCCACCCGGTCGCCCGACACCCAGGCCGGGGCAGCCTCGGCCAGCAGCAGCGGTTCGTCGCCGACATCGGCGGCGGTGTGCGTTCTGGGATCGACCCGTACCGGTCCCGTCAGGCTGCCGCCATGGCCACGCGACAGAAAATGCGCCGCCACGCCCCGGTCGCGCAGCAACGCCATGATCGCCAGCGCGACTGGCGTCTTGCCGGCGCCACCGGCAACCAGATTGCCGATACAGATGACCGGAACCGATGCGGTCCATGGCTGTGCCGTCCGCGCCCGGCAGCGTGCCGCCCAGCCATAGGCGAAGGCGGCTGGCGACAGCAGCCTGCTGCGCCAGTCGCCGCGCCGTTCCCAGAAGCCGGGTGCCCGCATCGCGCCCTCCTTCAGGCCGGCAGCCGGTCGAGGAACGGCGCCAGCGCCGCCATCGCCCGGTCCAGCACATTGGCATGCGCCTGCGCCACCTGGCTGGCGGCACCGGCCAGCCGCCGCCGCTCCGCCGGTGCGGCGAACAGGCTTTCCACCGCGCCGGGCAGGGCATCGGCTGTGGCGACGGTCAGCGCCGCGCCGGCCTCGGCCAGCGCCTCGGCCATTTCCAGATTGTTGCGCATGTCCGGCCCATGGAGGATGGCGCAGCCGAAATGCGCCGGCTCCAGCGGGTTGTGGCCACCGCGCGGCGTCAGCGATCCGCCGACGAAGACGATACCGTCCCGCTGGCCGGTCAGGCCGAAGAACAGTCCCATCTCTCCCAGCGTATCGGCGACATAGACCGCACAGGCCGGCGTCGGCAGCGCCTCCAGCGACCGCCGTGCGGCGGGCAGGCCAGCCTCCTCAGCGAGAGCCGCCACAGCCGCCCCGCGCTGCGGATGGCGCGGCACGATGATGGTCAGCAGATCGGGGTGCTGTGGCGCCAGCCGCCGGTGTGTCTCGATGGCGGCCTGTTCCTCCCCGTCATGGGTGCTGGCGGCAAGCCAGAAAGGCCGCCCGCCGATGGCGGTGTGGAGTGCTTCCTGCGCGGCGGGGGCAGCGGGCAACGGCGCGGCGGCGAATTTCAGATTGCCGGTCACCTCGACCTTCCGGGCCCCCAGCGCGCGGAAGCGTTCGGCCTGCTCCGTATTGCGGGCAAGGCACAGATCGAAGCGCCCCAGCACGGCGCGGGCCAGCCCCGGCAGCATGCCCCAGCGCCGTGCCGAACGGTCGGACATGCGCGCATTCACCAGCACCATCGGGATGCCGCGCGCGGCGGTGGCGGCGATCAGCGCCGGCCACAATTCCGATTCGACCCAGAGGGCAAGGTCGGGCCGCCAATGGTCAAGGAAAGCGGCGACCCAGTCCGGCCGGTCCACCGGCACAAACTGGTGCCGTGCCGCTGGCGGCAGACGGTCGCGCAGCAAACCCGCCGAGGTCACGGTTCCGGTGGTGACCAGCACCTGCAGGCCGGGGCGTGCGGCCAGCAGCCGGTCGATCAGGATCAGCGCGGAGGCGGCCTCGCCGACGCTGGCGGCATGCAGCCAGACGAGTGCGCCGTCCGGGCGGGGCAGGGACGCCTGGCCGCGACGCTCCGGCAGCCGCTCCGCATCCTCCTTGCCCTGCCGCAGCCGGCGGGCGAGATAGGCCTCGACCAGCGGGCCGGCGGCGGTGCCGATACAGCGATAGGTAGCCAGCAGGCTCATGGCGCGGTTTTCGTGTCCGGGGCCGGTGGGGCGGGCGCGATGGGGACATGGCCCATGCGGCGGTCGGCCTCCTCGCTCAGCCGGTTCAGCGCATCTTCTATGGCCAGTCGACCGGCCTCGATGGTGTCCTGGTCTGTGTCTGCGGGAAGCAGGATCGGCTCGCCCCAGACGATGACGCCGCGCCCGAAGGGCAGGGGCAGGATGAAGCGGTCCCAGCTGCCGAGAACCCGGCAATGGCGCATCGCGGCGGAGACGGGGATGACGGGAACCCGTGCCGCCGCCGCCGCCAGCACAAGCCCGCCGGCGGCACGCATGCGCGGCCCGCGCGGCCCGTCCGGGGTGATCGCCACGATGCGGCCCGCGCGCAAGGTGCGGATGACGCCGCGCAGCGCCGTGACCGCGCCGCGTGAGGTGGAGCCCTCAATGGTGCCCATGCCGAGATGGCCGATGACCGTCGATATGAAGCGCCCGTCGCCGTGTTGGGAAATCAGAACATCAACCGGAATTTCCCTGGGCCAGGTCGGGGCGACCAGCATCATGCGGCCGTGCCAGAAGCAGCCGAGAAAGGGCCGGCCGTTGTCCCAGTGCTGACGCGGATGTTCCGCGCCAACGATTTCCCAGCGGGTGGTCCAGGAAGCGAAACGCATATAGAGCGAGGCCACCCGGCACAGGAAGGCCTTTATCTCCGTCCGGCGCAAAATCCTCTTGAGCGGGCGCATCGCGGCCTAGGCCTTGGCGCGGCGCGCCGTCCGCGACGGTTCCGTCACGTTCGGGGTGTCCACGTCCAGCGTGTCGGCACTGCCAGAAGAAACGGTGGCGGTTTCCGGCGCGAACTGCAGGGCGTGCAGCCGGGCATAGATCCCGTTTCGGGCCATCAGCTCGGCATGGCTGCCCTGCTCGACGACCTGCCCCTGGTCCATCACGAAAATGATGTCGGCATCGACGATGGTGGACAGGCGGTGCGCAATGACGATGCTGGTGCGTCCAACCATCAGCTGCTTCAGCGCCGCCTGCACCAGCCGCTCGGACTGGGTATCGAGCGCGGAGGTTGCTTCGTCCAGCAGCAGGATCGGCGCGTTCTTCAGCATGGCGCGGGCAATCGCTATACGCTGGCGCTGGCCGCCGGACAGCTTCACGCCGCGTTCGCCCACCATCGTGTCATAGCCCTGCGGCAGGTCGCGGATGAACTCGTCGGCCGCCGCGTTGCGGGCAGCGGCCAGAATTGCCTCCTCGTCCGCATCCGGGCTGCCATAGGCGATGTTGGCGCGGATCGTGTCGTCGAACAGCATCACTTCCTGGCTGACCAGGGCGATGTTCCGGCGCAGCGAGGAAATCGTGACGTCGCGGATGTCGGCGCCGTCGATCAGCACACGCCCTGCCGTCACGTCATAGAAGCGCGGGATCAGGTTCAGCACGGTCGATTTGCCGGCGCCCGACAGGCCGACCAGGGCAGCCATCTTGCCGGCAGGGACGGCGAGGCTGACCTGGCGCAACGCCGGGATGTCGCCATCATAGCTGAAATCGACCTGTTCCAGCCGGACCTCGCCGGCGGCGACGGCCAGCGGCTGCGCGTCCGGCCGGTCAACGATGGCGGGTTTGGTGTCCAGCACATCGAAGATACGGTGCGCGGCAGCCAGCCCTTCCTGCAGGTTGGCGTTCAGCGACACCAGCCGCTTCAGCGGCTCGTAGGCCAGCATCAGGGCGACAACGAAGGAGAAGAAGGAGCCGGTCGTGCGCGCGCCCTCGATCACCTGCCAGCCGCCATAGAAGATGACGATGACGATGGCGATGCCGCCCAGCGTCTCCATGATCGGGTGCGACAGGCCGCGCGTGCGTGCCGCCTTGATGCCGAGATTGGCGACCAGATCGACCAGCCGGCCGCCGCGCTCCGCCTCATAGGATTCGGTGGTATAGGCCTTCACATGACGGATGCCCTGGAAGGTCTCGTCGAGATGGCTGGTCAGGCGCGACATCTCTGCCTGGGAATTGCCCGAAACCTTGCGCATGCGCTTGCCGATGCGCGCAATCGGCAGAATCGCGGTCGGGAAGGCGAAGAAGGAGGCCAGCGCCAGCGCCCAGTCCTGATAGAACATGACGCCGATCAGGGCCAGCAGCGTCAACAGATCCTTGCCGAAGCCGGTCAGCGTCTTGCCGACCGCCATGTGCAGCAGCGCCACATCGTTCATCATCCGGCTGATCAGCGCGCCGCTGGAAGTGCCGTGGAAGAAGGCGAGGTCGGCGGTCAGCAGATGGCTGAACAGGCGCTTGCGGACGTCGGCGACGATGCGCTGGGTCACGCCTTCCATCACCACCTGCTGGCCGAAATTGGCCAGCCCCTTCACGACGAAGGTCGCCAGCACGAACCCGGCCACCAGCATCAGCTGGTCGCGGTCCTTGGCGGTGAACACCTCGTCCAGCACCGGTTCCATCAGCTTGGCGAGCGCGGCGGTGGAGGCGGCGACCAGCATCATCAGCACCAGCGCCAGCCCAAAGCGCGGCGCATAGCGCTTCACATGCTCGCGTAGCAGCCGGCCGACCAGCGCCTTGGTGGACGGGTTGAGAACTTTTTCCAGCGATGTGCCGGCAATCAACGTCATCGCATCTGCGACGCCTGTACGGCGCCGTCCATCCTGTTGGCTGCGTGGGTATCGATCAAGCGCCGCGAGTCCCTGGTTGCTTAATGGGTCGCGCCCCGGCCGCAGCCGGCGATCTCTCCATATAGATTACATTTTTCCGGTTACGAGAGAAATGCAGCAGGAAACCGGCTTCCATCAGGCCGCGGACCACGCCCGATATGGCCGCATCCCCGACAATCTCCGGATGGACCTCCAGGCATATCTTCTGAACGCAGGTCAGGTCGGCGCCGGGCAGCAGGTCGACCTCGCCGCCTTCGATATCCATGATCAGGTAGCTGGGGCGGTAGCGGTCCAGCAAATCCTGAAAGCCGGCGGCGGGCAGGCGCACGCGTTCCACCGTCTCGGACGGGCGGCCATGAATGCCGGAAGAGGTGTAGGAGCGATCCAGCGCGAACTCGACCTCTCCTGTCTCCTTCGCCGCCGCCATATTGTGGAAGTCGGGCCGCACGCCGTTCAGCGCGAAATTCCGTTCCAGCACCGGAACGAGTGCCGGGTTGGCTTCCAGCGCGTGCACCTTCGCGCCATCGCCGATGCGCCTGGCGCAGAAGATCGAGGTCAGGCCGATGCCGGCCCCCAGCTCCAGAACACTGTCCTCCGGCGTCAGGGTGGCGTCGAGGATCGACAGCTCGGCTTCCTCATAGTCGTGGCGCACGATCTGCCGGCGGTGCCCCTTGCGCAGGACGGGGGCAGCCAGCCACAGCTTCACGCCATGCGTCTCGGCGACTTCCGGGCGGCGGAATCTCAGCGTCATCACGCGCAGCTCGCGGGCCAGCGCCGAGAGCATGCGTTGCCATTTACGAGGACGGCGGCGCGGGACGCCGGGGTGAAGGACAGGAAGGTTGTTGGCGGTCACGCGGCGGCATCCTCGGTTGGCGCGGCCTGCAGCAGGGCCGCGTCGTCAGCATCGATAAAGGCCAGCCAGCGGCCGGTGTCAATCTTGTGCCAGCCATGGGCGCCGAAAGGCAGGTCGGCGGGGGTTTTCGGGAAATCGCCCTCGGCGGAGCGTTCGCGCGCGAAGCGCAGCGCCGTCTCCACCGGGGGGATTGTGTAGGACTCGTCCAGCAACGGCGCGTAATAGGCCCAGAACATGTCCTCCGCCTGGTCGAAATGCCGGCGGATGGTGTGCGCCGCCGGGCGGCGGGACAGCTTGCTGCGCAACCAGTGGGCGACCAGCCGCTTGCCCTGGCGCCAGCTGTGGAAGAAGCGGCAGGACTGGTCGCTCTTGCCGGTCAGGCGCAGGCGGCGCGATTCCAGCACCCGCAGATGGTCGCCGACATGGCGCAGCGACAACCCGCCATTGCCGACCGCGAGGTAGTGCCGGCGCTTCTTGTCCCGGTCCTTGCGCAGCCAGGGCGCGCCGATATAGGAGAAGCCGGCCTCGCACCAGGCGCGCAACTCGTCCCGGAACACCAGGCAGTCGGTCTGGTAGATCAGGATATAGCGATAGTCGCTGAAGCGCCGGTAGAAGCCGGGGCTCATCAGCATGGCGCTGTAGGCGCCGATATCGCGGAACCGGCGCGGCGAGAGCGGCAGGGCGGTCATGCCATTCAAGGCCGCCGGCAGCTGTAGGCCAATCGGGTGCACGACGAAGCGGTCATGGTCGCCCAGATGCCGTTCCAGCGCACGCAGGGCGACCGTTTCCGTCGCGTCCAGTTCGGTGCGATAGATCGGAACGACGATGGCAACCTGCTTCGATGCGCCCGGCACGCTGTCTCCTGCTCTGCGGTCTGTCGGCGGCGCTTCCTAATACCGCATGGCGCAGGCGGAGGCAAAAGCGTATGTGCCGATGACCTCAGGAAGCGCTGACGGTCACCAGACTGTCGAGCAATTGCCGGGCGCAGGCGTCCCAGCCATTTTCCAGCGCATAGGCGCGGCAGGCCTCACGCGGGATGTCGAGAGCGGCCAGAATGGCCGTGCGCAGATCCTCGTCCATGCAGCCGACCGCCGGCGTCAGCACGTCCAGCGGGCCGGTGACGGGATAAGCGGCGACCGGCAGGCCGCTGGCCAGCGCTTCCAGCATCACCAGCCCGAAAGTGTCGGTACGGCTGGGGAAGACGAAGACATCGGCGGCGGCGTAATGGCGTGCCAATTCTTCGCCATGCTTGGCCCCGACGAAGACGACATCGGGATGGCGGCGCTTCAGCTCCGACAGCAGCGGGCCATCGCCCACCACCACCTTCGTGCCCGGCAGGTCGAGATCGAGGAAGGCGTCGATGTTCTTCTCCACGGCAACCCGCCCTACGGAGAGGATTATGGGGCGCGGCAGGTCACGCAGCGCGGGCGCCTGCTGGTCATAATCGCGCGGACGGAACAGATCGGTGTCGACGCCGCGCGTCCAGCGCCGGACATGGCGGAAGCCGCGCGAGTCCAGGTCGCGGCGCAGTGTCTCTGTCGCCACCAGCATGCCCTTGCCACCATTGTGGAACCAGCGCATGCCGGCATAGCTCCAGGCCAGCGGCACCGGCAGGCGGGCGTGCAGATATTCCGGGAACTTGGTGTGGTAGGAGGTGGTGAAGGGCAGGCCCTTGCGGCCGCAATGGATGCGCGCGGCCAGTCCGATCGGTCCTTCGGTGGCGATATGGATGGCATCCGGCCGGCTCTCGCGGATCATCCCCGCCACCTTGTGCAGCGGATACCAGGCCAGCGGGATTTCCGGATAGCCCGGGCAGGGCAGGGTGCGGAACCGGTCAGGGGCGATCACCGTGACCGTGTGTCCGGCGCCTTCCAGCATGCCGATGATCGTGGTCCAGGTGCGCACCACGCCATTTACCTGCGGCGCCCAAGCGTCCGTCACCAGGGTGATGCGCAGTGGCGACTCGCCAGCGGCGGTTTCGGGCAGGTTGAAGGCGGGCGCGAGACTATCGGGCATGCCGCCTCACGCCGCCGTCGTCAGCTGGCGCACCTCGACCCAGTTCAGGATCTCCATGCGTCCGTCCATATGCTCGACCAGGGCGGTGCAGCTCTCCACCCAGTCGCCGTCATTGCAGTAGGTAATGCCGTCGATCTCGCGGATTTCGGCATGGTGGATATGGCCGCAGATCACGCCATCCACGCCGCGCTGGCGGGCTTCGTCGGCGACCGCCTCCTCGAACCGGCTTATATATTCCACCGCGTTCTTCACGCGCAGCTTCACATAGGCCGACAGTGACCAGTAGGGATAGCCCAGCTTGCGCCGCACCATGTTGAAGCCGACATTCACGCGCAGCATCATATTGTAGCCCCAGTCGCCGATCAGCGCGAGCCAGCGGGCATATTTCACGACACCATCGAATCGGTCGCCATGCAGCACCAGATAGGTCCTGCCGTCGGCGGCCTTGTGGATCACCTCGTCTTCGATCTCGATCTCGCCGAAGGTGAGGCCGATATACTCGCGGAAGATCTCGTCGTGATTGCCGGGCACGAAGACGACGCGGGTGCCCTTGCGCGCCTTGCGCAGCAGTTTCTGCACCACGTCATTGTGGCTCTGCACCCAGTACCAGGACCGGCGCAGCCGCCAGATGTCGAGAATGTCGCCGACCAGATAGAGATGGTCGCTCTCGGTATATTTCAGGAAGTCCAGCAGCAGGTCGGCGTTGCAGCCGCGCGTGCCCAGATGCACGTCGGAAATCCAGATCGACCGGTAATGGCTGACGCCGCGCTGCGCGTTCATCGCGCCATCCTCATCTGACTACCAGATGATCGGAGACCGACTTGCAAGACCGCTATATCTGGTTTTCCGATCATGGGGCATTACATGCCCCGATTTCGGTTACCGGCCCGCGTCGGAAATATGACAATTGACTGAAATTTCTGCGCTTCTGTAGGGTCGCGGCGCTTTTCGCCCTATCTGTTGGGCATTTGTGCTGTTGGGGAACAGGGTTTGGCCGAGTCCCGCCGTCTGCTTGTCATCCATAATCCGACCGCGGGACGCCGCCGGCGCCGGCGGCTGGACGAAGTGCTGCATCTGCTGTCGGAAGCCGGCTGCACCATCACCCTGGTGCCGACCACGAAGCGCGGCGATGCCGAGGATTTCGCCGCCACCGCCGTGGCCGACGAGGTCGATCTGCTGGTCGCGGCGGGGGGCGACGGCACGCTGAACGAGGTGGCCAATGGCTTGCTGCGCCGGCGTGCCGAGGGGCTGGCGCCCCTTTCCATGGCCATCGTGCCGCTGGGGACGGCGAATGTGCTGGCCGCCGAGATCGGCCTTGCCGAGGATGTGGCCTCCATCGCGCGCTGCATCCTGGAAGGCGTGCCGCGCCGCGTCTATCCCGGCATCGCCAATGGCCGGCACTTCCTGTGCATGGCGGGCAGCGGGCTGGACGCCTTCGTGGTGCAGGATGTGAACCACCGGCTGAAGCGGCTGCTGGGCAAGGGGGCCTATGTGCTGGAAACCCTGCGGCGGCTGTGGCTGGGCCCGCCGGAGCCCTACAGGCTGCTGATCGATGGCCGGCCGGAGACGGCGGCGCAGATCATCCTCGCCAAGGGGCATTTCTACGGCGGTACCTTCGTCATTGCACAGGAGGCCAGACTCGAAGAGCCGCTGCTCTGGGCCTGCCTGTTCCGGCGCGGTGGGCGTTGGGCAGCCGCGCGCTATATCCTGGCAGTGATGCTGGGTTTTCCGCACCGGTTGCGGGATATCGACATAATGCCGGTGCGCCGTGTCTCCATCGACGGCCGCGCTGCCGATCCGGTGCAGGGCGATGGCGATATCGTCACCCGCCTGCCGGCGGATATCCGTATCGATGAAGAGGGGCTGGATCTGGTGTTTCCGGCCTGAAGGTGGCCGGAGGCAAGGCTCATTTCGGAGGCGGATTGGCCTTCCAGATGGCCACGATCTCGTCCTCCAGCACCGGGCCGATGACCGGCACCGGCTTGTTGCTGGACGCCACCACCTCGGCACAGCGGATCGACAGCCGCGTCCGTGTCGGCGCGTTGTCGAATTCCTTCTGCTGGCGCGGGATCGACAGACCATAGACGACGCGCCCGATGCCGCTCCAGACGATGGCGGCGGAGCACATGGTGCAGGGCTCGCCGCTAGCATACATGGTGGCGCCGGCCAGTTCCTCCGGCGTCATGTGCTTGCCGATGCCGCGCAGGATGTTCAGCTCGGCATGGCCGGTCGGGTCCTGTGTCGAATAGACATTGTTCATGCCTTCGAAGAGCGGCTTGCCCTCGGCTGTGACGATGAGCGCGCCGAACGGACGGTCGCCGTTCAGCCGGGCCTGGCGCGCCAGTTCGAAACTCTGGCGCAGCCAGTGATGATCCTGTTCGGTGACGGTTTCGTGCATGGCCGGGCCTCCCTGTCTATAATAGGCCCAGTGTAGGGAAGGGCGGTCACCGACCGCCAGTGCAAATCAGACTTCGCGGATACGGTAGCGCTGGATACGGGTGGCGCGCAGGCCCTTCATGCCGTGGCGTTCGACCAGCTTGGTCCAGCCTTCCAGCTCCTCTTCGGAGAGGTTGTAGCGCGCGCAGGCTTGCTGCGCCGTCAACAGGCCGCTCTTCACGCCGGCCACGACCAGCGCCTTGCGCCGGATAACCCAGCGCTTGGTTTCGGGCGGCGGCAGATCGTCGAGAGCGAGGCTCGTGAGGTCGATGCCGTCCAGCGTCTCCCGCGAAGTATTTTGGACAGCCGCCCTGAGGGCGGAGCTTCGAGAGTGCATGGGATTAAGACCTGTCGCAAAAGTAAGAATAGGTCTTAATCTAGCTGGCACTTCTTAAAAAATGCCTAAGCTTGCACGGCATTTTCGACTCATTGCCGCGGATACAAGAACCCCCGCCATATCGCAATGGCGGGGGTTTTTCCTGGCCGAGTGGAATACCCTACTCGGCGGCCTTGGCGGCCGGCGCGCGGCGCACCTCGGCGCTGTAGTCGTCCATCAGGTTGCGTACCATGTCGCCGACGGTGAAGCGGTAGGGGCCGATCTCGCCGACCGGCGTCACTTCCGCCGCAGTACCGCACAGGAAGCACTGCTCCGCCTTCTCCATCTCTTCCGGCATGATCGCGCGTTCGACGACCTTGATGCCCCGGCGCTTCGCCAGCTCGATCACGGTGCGGCGGGTGATGCCATCCAGGAAGCAGTCCGGGGTCGGTGTGTGCAGCTCATCGCCGAAGGCGAAGAAGATGTTCGCACCCGTCGCCTCGGCCACCTGGCCGCGATAATCCAGCATCAGCGCGTCCTGATAGCCGTCTCGCTCCGCCTTGTGCTTGGACAAAGTGCAGATCATGTACAGGCCCGCCGCCTTGGCTGCCGTCGGCGCGGTATTCGGCGCCGGACGCCGCCAGTCGGAGATGGCGAGGCGGATGCCCTTCTGTCGCAGTTCCGGCGCGAAGTAGGACGGCCAGACCCAGGTTGCGATGGCCAGGTGGATCTTGTTGTGCTGCGCCGAGACGCCCATCATCTCGCTGCCGCGCCAGGCAACCGGGCGGATATAGCCATCGACGATCCCGTTCGCGGCAACCGTCTCCATCTTGAAACGGTCGATTTCCTCGACGGAATAGGGAATCTTGAAATCCATCAGCTCGGCGGAGCGGACCAGACGGGCCGAATGTTCGGTGGATTTGAAGATGCGCCCTTCATATACACGTTCGCCCTCGAACACGGCGCTGGCATAATGCAGGCCGTGGCTGAGGACATGGAGCTTGGCATCGCGCCAGGGGATGAGCTGGCCGTCGAACCAGATGGTGCCGTCGCGGTCGTCGAAAGGAAGGAGTGTCATATCTATGCGATTCCTGCCCAGGGGTTACAAGATATTTGATTTGGCGTTTCTAGGGTTAGATAATTACCCAAATCATGAGTCGGGTAATAACATTCTGTTCGATATACGTCAACATGGTTGACATAAAAACCCGTGCAAACCCCCTGTTCCTCCGCGAGGAGGAATTGCGCCAGGGGATAGAGCTGCTGTTCTTCGCCTATCGCGACTTCACCGCCGAACCGGACAGCATGCTCGCCGAACTCGGCATGGGCCGGGCCCATCACCGCGTCATCTATTTCGTCGGGCGGCATCCGGGCATCACCGTCACCGACCTGCTGCGCATCCTGAAGATCACCAAGCAAAGCCTCAGCCGGGTGCTGAGCCAACTGGTCCGCGAGGCCTATATCGAGCAGCGCCAGGGCCGCACCGACCGGCGGCAGAAGCCGCTGCACCTGACCGAAAAGGGCGTGGCGCTGGAGCAGGCGCTGACCGCCAACCAGCTGACCCGGATTGCCGGCGCCTACAAGGCAGCCAGCGCCGAGGCGGTGGAGGGGTTCTGCAAGGTGCTGCTCGGCATGATCGACGAAAGCGACCAGCGCCGCTTCATCAGGGCGGGCCGCCCGCAGGGCCAGGAGGCGGCAGGCGGTGCAGGCGGGCGGGTTGCCGCCGGTCAGGCCGTGCGCGGGCGCGACGGAAGATGAGTGCCGCCCCACCGCATATCCTGGTGGTGGACGATGATGGGCGGCTGCGCGACCTGCTGCGCCGCTATCTGAGCGAGAACGGCTTTCTGGTCAGTACAGCCGCCGACGCGGCGGAGGCACGCGCGAAGCTGGAGAGCTTCTCCTTCGACCTGCTGGTGCTGGATGTGATGATGCCGGGCGAGAGCGGGCTGGACCTGACCCAGGATCTGCGGCGCGCCGACGCGCAGACTGGGGCGGTGCCGATTCTGATGCTGACCGCGATGGCAGAGGCCGAGGACCGTATCCACGGGCTGGAGCGCGGCGCCGACGATTACCTGACCAAGCCGTTCGAGCCGCGCGAGCTGCTGCTGCGCATCCGCACCATCCTGCGCCGCGTCAATGGCGCCGCCCCGGCGCGGGCGGTAGGCGCTCCGGTTCTGCTCGGCGGGTTGCTGTTCGATGCCGAACGGCTGGAACTGCGCGGCCCGGGCCGCACCGTCCGGCTGACCGAGGCGGAGGCAGCGCTGCTGCGCGCGCTGGCGGAAAACCCCGGCGCCACGCTGACCCGCGACGATCTGGCGCAGCGCCTCGACCTGACCGGCAATCCGCGCACGGTGGATGTGCAGGTCACAAGGCTGCGCCGCAAGATCGAGCCCGACCCGCGCTTCCCGCGCTATCTGCAGACGGTGCGCGGCAAGGGCTACGCGCTGCTGCCGGACTGAGGCTGCAATGGCCCGCCTGACCCCGTTCATCAAGCGCTTCCTGCCGCGCAGCCTGTTCGGCCGGTCGCTGATGATCATCGTCACGCCGATGATCCTGGTGCAGGTCATTTCCACCTATGTCTTCTATGACCGGCACTGGGACCTCATCACCAGGCGGCTGTCCGGTGCGGTGGCCGGCGAGCTGGCCTTCGTGGTGGAACTGCTGGCCGAGGAGCCCAGCATCGAGGGCAACGAGCCGATCTTCGAGATGTCGCGTCGGCATTTCTGGGCCGAGCTGACCTACCGTCCGGGCGACATCCTGCCGAATGAGACCCTCGTGCCGAGCGGGTTGCTGGAGGAGAAGCTGACCCGCGAGCTGAACCAGCGGGTGAAATTCCCGCATCGGCTGGATGCGCGGTCGATCGAACGTCATGTGAAGATCAGCGTACAGCTGCCCAATGGCGTGCTGGATTTCACCACCACGCGCGACCGGCTGTTCAGCTCCACCACCTATGTCTTCCTCATGTGGATGGTCGGCAGCTCGCTGATCCTGTTCGCCGTCGCCGTGGTCTTCATGCGCAACCAGATCCGCCCGATCCGGCGGCTGGCCGCTGCCGCCGACAGTTTCGGCAAGGGCAGCGACGCGCCCGGCTTCAAGTCGGAAGGGGCGGTGGAGGTAAGGCTGGCCGCCAGTGCCTTCATCCGCATGCGCGACCGCATCCAGCGCCAGATCAGCCAGCGTACCGAGATGCTGGCCGGCGTGTCGCACGATCTGCGCACGCCGCTGACGCGCATGCGCCTGCAGCTCGCCATGATGCCGGGGGGCGAGGATGCTGACGCGCTGCGCCAGGACATCGCCGAGATGGAGCAGATGCTGGAGGGCTATCTCGCCTTCGCGCGCGGCGAGGGGACGGAGCAGGCACAGCCTGTCGATCTCGACCGGCTGCTGCGCGAGGTGACGAACGATGCACGGCGCGGCGGCCGGCGCGTCGTACTGCGCTCTGAGGAGCCGCTGACCCTGACGCTGCGGCCCAACGCCTTCAAGCGGGCGCTGACCAACCTGGTGCAGAATGCCTGCCGCTATGGCAAGGCGGTGGAGGTGTCGGCCCGCCAGACGGATGGCCATGTCGAGATCGACATCGACGATGACGGCCCCGGCATTCCGCCGGAAAAGCGGGCGGAAGTGTTCAAGCCGTTCTTCCGCCTGGAAGGGTCACGCAATCCGATGACCGGCGGTGTCGGCCTTGGCCTCACCATCGCCCGCGACATCGTGCTGGGCCATGGCGGCGAGCTGGTGCTGGGCGACGCGCCGCAGGGCGGCCTGCGCGCCACCATCCTGCTGCCGGTCTGATCGGCCCCTGTAAAAACATAAAAAGCGATGTAATTTGGGTTGCGCGGCGCTCAGGATAGGGCCGTGTCCTGGAGAAGATAATGTACAGCCTTGTTGCCGACAGTACAGTTTTCCCATATCGGGCAATGGTTTATATCGAAGTCGGTTATGCTGATACGACGACGAAGACACGCGGCAGCGGGGTGGTGATCGGCACGAATGACGTGCTGACAGCAAGCCATGTCTTGAATAGTGCGACTTTCGGGCCAGCCACCAGCGTGACTATCATTCCTGGGATGAACGCGGCCGGAAATCCGTTCGACACCTTTGCCGGCGTGAACTTCACGTCGAACGGCGTCATTACGGAAGCCGTGGAGATCTCACGGGATGTCGCCGTCATCGGACTCTCCACCAACATTGCCGCAATTACCGGAAGTCTCGCTGTCAATGCTGCGCCGCTGGATCGTTTCGTGACGATGACGGGGTATCCAGGCCAGGAAGGGCGGGTGATGACGGAGCAGACCGCTTTTGCCATCTTTCGCGATTCTCTTTTGTCGATGGACGACATTACGGAAGTGAACGGATTCGAGACGTTGGGCGGCCACAGCGGTGCGCCTTACTGGTATCAGGAAAGTGGAATTTATCAGGTCGGCGCCATTCATTTCGGGTCGGTCGGAACCTCGAAAGTCGCGTCGAGCATCGCCCTGAATTATGACGATATCATCTTCTGGGGACTGCAGAATGACAGCCTCTTGGGTGGTGTGGCGCATCATCGGTACGGTACCGCGCTTGACGACCGTATGGTGGCGGAAACATCCGGAGCATTGTTGTTTGGCGGTGGCGGCAACGACACGCTGATTGGCGGGGAAGGGCAGGCGACCCTGATCGGCGGGACTGGCAATGACAGTGTTCAGGGCAGTGCGAGCCACGACTACATCGACCTGCTGGGCGGTGGTGACAATGTGGCGAATGGCCAGCGCGGCGGCGATACGCTGATCGGCGGCGCTGGCGACGATGTGCTGCGCGGCGGCAAGGGCTTCGATTCGCTGGTCGGTGGTGCCGGCGATGACACGCTCTATGCCGGGCTGGGGCAGGACACGCTGACCGGCGGGGCGGGGGCGGACCTGTTCGTGCTGCGCGGTTACGATCCGAATTTCCCGGGTGCGCTGCTGAATCCTACCGTCACCGACTTCGTGCGCGGCACCGATGTCATCGGGCTGGAGGGTATCGGCCAGGCGCAAGTCGAATCGGCGCTTGCCCTGCAGGACAGTTTATCGGGCGGGGTGGCCTTCGAGGTGGGCGGTGCCACGGTCACGGTGCTGGGCGTCCTGGCACTCGATATCGGTGATTTCGTGTTCACCGGTTTCTGAAGCTGCTCATTTTCCGGAAAAAGCGTCCCGGTCCAGCGCCTCATAGACGATGATGCTGATGACGTGATCGACCGTGCGGCCATCGCTGGCGAGCGGGAAGTGGCAGACCTCAATGCTGGAGAAGTCCAGCCGGAATTTCAGCCTCGGCTTGCCGCGCCGGAACACCAGGCAGCCCGTCTCAACCACCTGTTCCCTGTCGGCAATGGGATAGCGCGGCGATGGGTCTTCCGCCGTGACGAACTCGTCCAGATAGCGGCCGATGATCGGGCGGTCTACGGATTTCAGGACTGTGTCACCGGCCACCTTCACCAGAAAGCGGTACTTCATATCCGGCGTGTCACCGGGCACCACTTTGGCCAGCACGATGTCGGGCAGCAGGCGCGGCAGTTCGATCGGGTCGAAGGCATCGCGCCCCGGCAGCCGGTCCTGCGGGTGCAGCTTCCGGAAATAGCCCAGAAACTCACGCACATTCTGTGCCTGTGACTGGGCGAGCGCTTCATCGAGCGCCTTGAGGTTCGGGTGCGTCCCCATACAGAGTTCCCTTGGGGGTAAACGGCTAAATTTCACCGCACTATCCGGCAGATATATTGAATTTTAGTTAAATGGACCTTTTGTCCCGGCCGGAAAGTGCCCGTGGCGGCTAAAACCCCTTAATGCAGGCGCCCGCCATTCGGGACGGCGCGGTCCACATCGACCAGAACGACCGCGCCCTGCGCGTCGGGGAAGCCCAGCACCAGGCATTCCGACAGGAAAGGGCCGATCTGCTTGGCCGGAAAATTAACCACGGCGGCGACCTTGCGGCCCAGCAACTCCGACATCGTGTAGCGCACCGTCACCTGCGCGGAGGTCTTGCGCACGCCGATTTCCGGTCCGAAGTCGACCTTCATCTTGAAGGCTGGCTTGCGCGCCTCGGGGAAGGGCGAGACCTCGATCACGGTGCCGACGCGGATATCGACTTTCAGAAAATCGTCGAAGGAAATCGTGCTCATGGATTCGGTCTGCTTCACTGTGATTGCTGCAAGAACAAGGGCAGTATCGGCGCCGTGGCGGCAAAAGAGAAGGGCCGGCCTGCGCCTGTGCGCAAGCCGGCCCCGGTCTCAAAAAGGCCGGGTATGGGGTCCGGTTACTTCTTCGCAGCCGCGTCGATGGCCTTCTTCACCTCATCCAGGCTTTCGGTCATGCGCTGGTTGATGAGGTTGACCGCCTCGCTGTTCGACTTGGAGACCATCTCCGACAGCTCGCGCATGTTGGCCAGGGCCTTTTCCATGGCGACCTTCATGACCTCGGTCTGCTTGGCGATGCGCTGCTCCGGCGTGCCATTGGCCATCAGGTCGGAGGCAACCTTGGTCGCTTCCTCCATCGACTGGCGCAGGATTTCCGCCTGACGTTGCGCGACCGCCTGCATGCCCTCGAAGGCCACGCGGTTGGCGTTGGTCAGCGCTTCCATGTTGCGGCGCTGGGCCGACAGCAGGGTGTTCACGTCAACGCCCGGCATGCGGAAGTCGGCGAAGAATTTGGTGAAATCCATCTCGGGGAAGGACGGGTACGCGCTTTTGGCGGCCATGTTGCATTCTCCGTTGCTTGTTTGTGTCAGCCGATTGCTGCAATGCAAGATGCGCCGGAAGCTACAGTTAACGCTTATTCACGTCAATATTATGTGTGCATTGCAACATAAACGAAACAAGGTTTGCTTAACCATGTTTCCTAGCGACCGATTCCGCCTGTCCAGCCTTCCAGGCGGCTAAGATTCTTGTCCAGGCTGGCGGCGGTCTTGCTCAGATCCGGGCTGTCATCGTTCAGCCAGACCCGCAGCGACAGCGCATAGAGGCCGGCCAGCGCCCGCACCCGGAGCATGCCCTTCAGCCCGTGATCGTCCAGGCCGGCGGCGCGCAGCATCCAGCGCATCGACCTTGTCGCCTGCTGGGCGAGGCAGGCCGCGGTGACGGGATCGCGCGGCAAATCCTTCACGATGGCAGCAATCGCCTCGCGCTGCGGGCGCAGCGCCTCGAAACGGCGCATCAGCACGTCCAGCAGCCGATCGCGCACCGGCTCCTCCGCATCTTCCGGGTCGGTGCCGGCCAGCACTTTTTCGTCGATGCGCCGGGAGAAGGCGACGAGGATCGCGGTCTTGGAGGCGAAGACAGGGTAGAGTTCGGCGATCTTCAGCCCGGCCTTGGCCGCGATCTCGGCATAGCTGGTCTTTTCCCAGCCCTGCTCTTCCGCGAGCGCCATCGCCGCTTCGATTGCCCGGCCTTCGATGTCTGTCTTGCGTGCCATGGAAAGCCTTTCCGTTTGCTTTCCCTGATATAGGCGCTCTTGCCAGCCTTTCCAGACGAATCGCTCCGTCCGTCGTCGCCGATTCCTTTATTCGGCGGCCAATGGTCGGGCCGTTTGCTGCGGTGCGCCGTTCAGGGCGGGCGCGCAGCGCCGGAATTCCTTCTGCATCCAGTCGATGACCGTGCGGATGCGCGGCAGCTGCCGCAGGTCGGGATGCACCAGCAGCCAGAAATCGGCAGCGAGGGCCGGAATGGGCTCAGGCGATACGCGCACCAGCCGGTCGTCGATATCGCCCAGGAAGCAGGGCAGGATACCGACGCCGGCCCCGGCGCGGATCGCGGCATGCTGCAGATGGATGCGCGAGGCACGTACCTGGGCGCTGCGCTCGCCCAGCTTGCCGGTCAGCCAGGCCATGGTGCTGAAATATTCGTGCGGTGCGTCGAAGGAGACGAAATTGCAGCTTTTCCAGCGCCGTTCGTCCAGCGCTTCCGGGTTGGCGTCGGCATAGTCGCGGGCGGCATAGAGCGTGCCCTGCATGGTGCCAAGGCCAACGGCCAGCAGGTCGCCGCGTTCCGGCAGGCCGTGGCGGACCATCAGGTCGGCCTCGCGCCGGGCAAGATCGGGGTCGCTGTGGGTTTCCGACAGTTCCAGGATGATCGCCGGGTTGTTGCGCGCGAAGTCGCCCATCCGCTCGGCCAGGAAGGCGGCTCCCCATTCGCCGGCATAGATCTTCACGATTCCTGCCGTGTCCTCGGCATAGGCGGCGCGGCGCCGGTCGATGGCGGCGGCGGTCTCGGCCATGCTCTCGGCCAGCGGCATCAGGTCGCGCCCGGCGTCGGTCAGCAGGTGGCCATCGGGTGTGCGCTCGAACAGCAGCACGTCAAGATCGGCTTCCAGCGTGCGCAGCCGGCGCAGCACGGTCGGCTGGGTCAGCGCCAGCTCACGCGCCGCCGCCCGCAGGCTGCCGCCGCGTGCTACTGCCAGAAAGACTTTCAGATCGCTCCATTCCATGCGGATTAGAATAATACGAAATGACACGATCGGGCGATACAGATTCGTATCACCCCCGAACGGGATGTCCCCGCTGGCCGGCTTGCCGCTATAGTGGCGCCATGCGTTCAAGTGTTTTCCGGGGACGAGCATGAAGGCCGTGGGGGTTACCCGCCAGCCGCCACAACGGCGGGGCGGCGACAGCGAGACGCGGCTGACGATCCGTGTCGATTTCGGCCCGCACGGCGCCCTGGGCCCGGGGAAGATCCGGCTGATGGAGCTGATTGGCGAGAAGGGTTCGATCACCGCTGCCGGCCGGGCAATGAAGATGTCCTACCGCCGGGCTTGGCTGCTGGTCGATGCGCTGAACCGGATGTTCCGGGAGCCGCTGATCGAGACCCAGCATGGTGGCTCCGGCGGTGGCGGCGCTGTGCTGACGCCGCTCGGTCAGCGCGTTGTCGCGCTGTATCGCGGGATCGAGGCCGGGGCGCTGGCGGGAGCGGCAGACCCGATGGCCGCGCTGGCCGCCGACCTCGCGCCGTTGGCCGGCGCAGCGGAAAAAGCCGGCGATTAAAGGTCCGCGGCCTCACCCCCTGCTTCTCCGCCCGCCTCAGTTCCGGCGGCGATGCTGCGGCGCTCGAAGGCGACGCTCTTCACCACGGCATAGAGGGCAAGGCCGGGCCGCAGGCCCAGCGTCTCCACCGACCGGCGGGTGACGCGGGCCAGTAGCGGCGTGCCGGCGCAATCGAGGCGGATATCGACAATCGGCCCTTTGCCGGGGCGTAGCTCCGCAACTGTCGCCTCCAGGATATTCAGGGCGCTGATCCCGGACGGCCGTTCCAGTGCCAGCATCACGTCGCGGGCGCGGATGCGCACCCTGACCGGCGTGCCCGCTTCCATGTCGATCCGGGGTACGCGGATCATGCCGGCAGCACTGCGCAGCAGGGTAAGGCCATAGTCTGCCTCATGCGCCTCAATGCGGGTTTCCAGCACGGCGCCAGCCTCGGCGCGACCGGTCATCGGGAACAGGTCGAGGCGGCCCATGATATCGGCAGTGGGGCCGGCGGCGGCGACCCGGCCCTCGTTCAGCAGAACCAGGGTGGAGGCCAGCCGGGCGACCTCGCCGACGGCGTGGCTGACATAGAGGATCGGGATGCGCATCTGGTCGCGCAGGCGTTCGATATAGGGCAGGATTTCGCCCTTGCGGCCCTCGTCCAGCGAGGCCAGCGGCTCGTCCATCAGCAGCAGCCGGGGGCTGGCGAGCAGTGCCCGGCCGATGGCGACACGCTGCTTCTCCCCGCCTGACAGGGACCCTGGCCGGCGCTCCAGCAGACTGGCGATGCCCAGCAGATCGATCACAGTATCCAGCGCTTCGCGGCGCTCGCCGGACGGGGCGAACCAGCGTCCATAGAGCAGGTTCTGCCGGACCGACAGGTGCGGGAACAGCCGGCCCTCCTGGAACACATAGCCGATCCGGCGGCGGTGCGGCGGGACGAAGATGCCGCGTTCACTGTCCAGCAACACCAGATCGCCCAGCGCGACGCGCCCGCGTACCGGCCGGATCAGCCCGGCAACGATGTTCACGAGGGTGGTCTTGCCGCTGCCGGACCGGCCGAACAGCGCGGTCAGGTTGCCCTCGCTCTCGAAGCGCACTTCAAGGGTGAAATCGCCCTGGCGGTGGCTGACATCGACGGTGAGCGTCATGTCGCGGGCGCTCCCTGGCCGACCCTGCTGGCCACCCGCCGGGCCAGCAGTTCGGAGGCGATCAGCGCCGCCATCGAGATCGCGACCGAGATCAGGGTCAGGCGCATCGCCCCGGCATCGCCGCCCGGCACCTGGGTGAACACATAGATTGCCGAGGGCAGGGTCTGGGTCTCGCCCGGGATGTTGGAGACGAAGGTGATGGTCGCGCCGAACTCGCCCATCGCCTTGGCGAAGGACAGGATCATGCCGGCGATGATGCCGGGCAGGATCAGCGGCAGAGTCACGGTCAGGAACACCATGAAGGGGCTGGCGCCCAGCGTGCCCGCCGCCTGCTCCAGCCGCCGGTCCACCGTCTCGATGGACAGGCGCATGGCGCGCACCATCAGCGGAAAGCCCATCACCGCACAAGCCAGTGCCGCCCCGGTCCAGCGGAAGGCGAAGACGATGCCGAAGCTCTGGTCGAGGAATTCGCCGATGGCGCCGCGCCGTCCGAACAGCAGCAGCAGGATGTAGCCCGTCACCACCGGCGGCAGGATCAGCGGCAGATGCACGATGCCGTTCAGGATTGACTTGCCCCAGAAATCGTAGCGCGCCAGCAAGAAGGCCGTGGCCAGCCCGACGGGAAGGCTGGCCAGCATCGCCCAGAAGGCGATCCGCAGGCTGAGGCGAACTGCCGTCAGTTCCTCGGGGCTGAGAGCCAGCCAGTCCATATCAGTTGAAGACCGTGAATCCGTGCTTTTCGAAAACAGGCTTCATCTTGGGCGATTTCACGTGGGTTAGGAAGGCGGCAGCATCGGGATTCTTCGATTCTGCCAGAAGCGCGGCCGGATAGATGATCGGCGGATGGCTGCCGGCGGGAAAGTGGCCGACGATAACCACGTTGGGGTCGGCAGCGGCATCGGTCGCATAGACGATGCCATAGGGCACCTCGCCCCGGGAGACAAGCGCCAGTGCGGCGCGCACATTCTCCGCCTGCGCCAGCCTGCCCTCGACCGCCTCCCAGACCCCCAGGCTCTGCAGCGCGGCCTTGCCGTACTTGCCGGCGGGCACGGCGCTGGTGTCGGCCATCGCCAGCCGCCGGTCGCCCAGTAGGCTGGCCAACGGGAACCCGGGCCCGATCTCCACCGGTTTTGCCTCAGCCTTCGGGGATACCAGCACGATGCTGTTGCCCAGCAGGTTGCTGCGGGTTTCGGGCTTCACCAGCCCGGCCTTCTGCAGATGGTCCATCCAGGCAAGGTCGGCGGAAATGAAGATGTCGGCCGGTGCGCCCTGCTCGATCTGCTTCGCCAGCGCCGAACTACCCGCATAGGAGGTACGGGCCTGCTTGCCGGTTTCCGCCTTCCAGGCGGCGATCACCTCATCCAGCGCGTTGCGCAGGCTGGCGGCGGCGAACAGCGTCACCGGTTCCGACGCGCGGGCGGCCGGCATCGAGACGAGCGGGCCGGCAACGAACAGCATGACAGCGAGGAGGAAAAGGCGGGTGCGCATCGGAAAACCCCTTTCAAGATATCCAATCAGATATTTCGCTGGAGTATAGGCTATCGATATATCCAATGGAACATATTGAATCGTGAAACCGGGTTCGGGCTATCTGGCCGGCGCTGGATCACCACGAAAAGGCCCGCGATGCACGACGAAAGCCGATATGACTGACCGCCTGATGTCCCTGATGCTGGCGAACCCGGTGAACCGGGCGATCCTGGATCGGCTGCCGTTGCTCGGTCTGCATCAGGCCTGCCTGGTCGCCGGCGCGCTGGCGCAGAGCGTGTGGAACGGTCTTGATCGCCGCCCGCCGCAGGCCTGCATCAAGGATTACGACATCTTCTATTTCGATGATGCCGATACCGGCTGGGCGGCTGAGGACGCGGCGATCAGCCGGGTGCGGGACGCTTTTGCCGACCTTGCCATCGAGATCGATGTGAAGAACCAGGCGCGGGTGCATCTCTGGTACGGGGATCGCTTCGGCGTGCCCATCGCGCCGCTCAACAGCGCGCTTGATGGCGTGGCGATGTTTCCGGTGCGCGGCACCTGTCTGGCGCTGCAGCCCGGCGCGGCGGGACCGGTCCTGCATGCGCCCTATGGCACGGCGGAGCTGGAGGCGGGGCTATTGGCTGATAATCAGAACTGCCCGGACCGCACCGCCTTCCGGGCCAAGGCGGAAAGCTACCGCGCGCGCTGGCCGTGGCTGCGGATCGTGGAAGGAGCGAGCGGTCAGCCCTCTTCCAGCTCGGTATCCCAGTAGAGGTAGTCCTGCCAGCTGCGATGCAAATGGTTGGGCGGGAAGCCGCGCCCATTTTGCTGCAGCTCGAAGCTGGTCGGCTGGCGCGGCGGTTCCAGCGGCAGCATGCCGATATCGCGCGGCATGCGGTTGCCCTTGAACAGGTTGCACGGCCCGCAGGCGGTGACGACATTCTCCCAGCTGGTGCGACCGCCGCGCGAGCGCGGGATCACATGGTCGAAGGTCAGTTCCTGGGTGGAGAACAGCTCGCCGCAATACTGGCAGCTGAAGCGGTCGCGCAGGAACACGTTGAAGCGGGTGAAGGCCGGGCGTCGCGCGGCGGGCACATACTGCTTCAGCGAGATCACGCTGGGCAGCCGCATCTCGAAAGTGGGGGAGCGCACCAGCTGGTCGTAATGGGCGAGGATATTGACCCGGTCCAGGAACACCGCCTTCACCGTGTCCTGCCAGTTCCACAGCGACAGCGGATAATAGCTGAGCGGCCGGCAATCGGCGTTCAGCACCAAGGCAGGCCAGTCGTTCGCAAGCGACGTCACGGCACCCTCCCGTCCGGTTGCTGCGATCCTGACGCACCGCAGCGATCAGAGAAGTGTAATTTAGATAGCCTGCCGCAAGGGGAAACACAACAACTAGGTGCTGTGTTTCACGTGCCTACCGAATTTTGTAACACAATGACAATAAACAGCGAATCCTGATGCTACTGCCGCCTCAGTCCGCCAGCACACGTTTCAGGAAGGCGCCACCGGCTTCCAGCCCGGCCGGGTCGATGCCATGGCCAAGGCCGGGGCAGCTCAGCGTCTCCACCGGCACGTCCAGCGATTCCAGCCCCTGCTGCGACAAGGCGAGGCTCTCATAGGGTACGATCGCGTCCTCCGTGCCATGCACCAGCAGCACCGGCGGACGCGAGGCGATCTCGCCGGCCATCGTGCCGTCATCGATCAGCCGGCCGGAATAGCCGACCACGCCGGCCACCGCGCGTTTACGCCGGGGCGCGGTGAACAGGCTCATCATGCAGCCCTGGCTGAAGCCGACCAGCGCCAGCCGGTCCTCGGTCAGCTTGTGGGCGGCCAGCTGCTCGTCGATAAAGGCGTCGAGGATCGGCCAGGCGGCGCGCACGCCGGCCACCACGCGCGCGGGTGTGCGATCCTGCAGGCTGAACCACTGGTAGCCATAAGGCGCCATGTCACAGGGAAAGGGCGCGTTCGGCGAGACGAAGGCGACATGCGGCAGCAGCCGCGCCCAGTGCGGGGCAAGGCCGATCAGGTCATTGCCGTCCGCTCCCAGCCCGTGCAGCAGGATGACGAGGCCGCGTGCGGGCTTGCCGTCGGCGGGCGGAAGGGAGGGACCGGAAAGCTGCATCAAACGTCTCTCATGCTGTCTTGGTTCCAGATGCCTCGTCCTAGCACAAAGCGCTTCGGTGCCGAAATCGTTCCGGCTAGTTTTGACGGCATGATCGTCACCCGCTTCGCCCCCAGCCCGACCGGCTTGCTGCATCTGGGCTCCGCCTATTCCGCGCTGGTCGGCTGGCGCCGGGCGCGGGAAGCTGGCGGGCGCTTCCTGCTGCGTATCGAGGATATCGACCCGACCCGCTGCCGGCCGGAACATGAGGCGGCGATCCTTGAAGACCTCGCCTGGCTCGGCATCGACTGGGACGGGGAAGTGCGCCGGCAGTCCGACCATCTGGAGGAATACCGCGCGGCACTGGACCGGCTGGCGGGCAAGGGCTTGCTCTATCCCTGTTTCTGCACGCGCAGCGACATCGAAGCGGAAATCGCCCGCTCTGGCCACGCGCCGCATGGGCCCCCAAATGGACCTGAGGGTCCGGCCTATCCTGGTATCTGCCGCGCCATTCCGGCGTCAGAACGAGAGGCCCGCATCGCCGCCGGGGAGCCGCATGCGCTCCGCCTCGACATGGCGCAGGCTGTCGCGTTGGCAGGGCCGCTGGACTGGCGCGATGAGGACAAGGGGATCATCCGCGCCACCCCGGAAGCCTTTGGCGATGTGGTGCTGGCGCGCAAGGAAACGCCAACCTCCTACCATCTCTCCGTTACGCTGGATGATGCGCTGCAGGGGGTGAATCTGGTGACGCGCGGCATGGATTTGTTCGAGGCGACGCACATCCACCGGTTGTTGCAGGCGCTGTTCGATCTGCCGGTGCCGCTCTACGCGCATCACCGGCTGCTGACCGGGCCGGACGGGCGGCGCTATGCCAAGCGGGACCGCTCGCTGACCATCGCCGCCCTGCGTGAGGCCGGCCATTCACCCGCTAAGGTTCGCGCGATGGTGGGGATGGGGTAAATTCGCCTACCGGTGCAGGCCCGAAACGAGATCCAGATAATCCGGACGGTCCGGCCCGAGGAGGCCGTGGCGGATCAGGAAATCGATGATGACGAGGTTGCAGTTGAACTTGAAATCGTCGCTGGTATCGACGATGCGCGCCACCTCGGCAATCGGCAGCAATTGGAATTCCTCGATCTCGCCATCCTGGCAGACCGGGATGAAATCCGCCGGCAGTTCGAGGTCGAAACAATAGAGCACGTCGCGGCGCAGCCCATCCTGGCCGATGTCGGCGGCGGCGCCGTGCGCCGTGTCGGCCCCCACCTCCATCATGTAGGTGATGGCGCCGACCGGATGCGCCCTAGCGGCGAGGGCTTCGGGCAGGCCGGCTTCCTCCCCGCATTCCTTCACCAGCGTCTCGAAAGGGCCATAGCCGTCGCCCATGCCGCCGGCCACCATATTGTCCAGCTTGCCGGGGGCGACGCTCTTGTCGCGGGCGCGGCGGCCGATCCAGAGGTGGATGCCGTCGGGCTTGCGGACATAGCCGTTGAGATGCACGCCGAAGGAGATGATGCCGAAATGCGCCGCCGCCGCCCGATTGATTCGCATCAGAATCGGTCCGCCCGGCCGTTCCAGCACCGGATATTGCTCGAAGCGGATCTTCGCGACCGCACCTTCCTCCACCAGTTGCCGTACGGCGCGGTCCACCGCCTCGGTGCGGGCCTCTGGGTCGGTCAGTGCGGGCGACAGGCGGACCGTGCTCGCATCGACCTGGAAAATGTCGGCCTGCGCCTTCAGCCGCTCGGCCATTGCGTGCCGCAGATAGCCGGCATGCGCCTCACCGATCAGGAAGCGGCGGAATCCCGAGAGATCGTGGCGGTTCACGCGCTGGACATGGTCTAGAAAGCTCATCTCGGCTCCGTGACGGTCTATAGCCTGAGGAGATCGCGGGCGGCGTTCAGCTGCCCCATGCGCAGCGTATCGCCCTGCGGCGAATCCGGGTGGAAGATCATTGCCAGCATGCGATAGCGCGCCTTCAGCGCCCGGGCATCTGGTTGCGCATCGGCCGGGAAACCCAGCACATAGAGTGCCTGCATGCGGGTGCGCACGCCGTCCTTCAGCGGTTCGAAGGCGACGGCGGAGAGCATCAGGCGCAGCCGCTCCAGCTCCTCCTCCAGCGCCTTGATACGGTCGGCCTGCTTGCCTCTCGCGGCAGGCGCTTCCAGCGCCACCACATGGTCGCCACGCGCCATGGCGACGGCCAGACCCAGCGCCCGGCGCAGCTGCACCACCGCCAGGCCGGGCTGCAGGCGAACCTGCAGGCGCGGCTTGCGACGCAGCACGCGGCCCTTGGACGCGCCGGACAGCAGGGTCACTTCCTCGCGTTCATGGGCCGGCGGCTCGCCCGGATCGGGCGCGGCGTTTACGGTCGCTTCCGGAACGGTCAGCAAAATGGCGCGCGCCAGGTCGGCAATACTGACCCCGCGCTGCTGCGCCAGTTCCGTCACCTGATCGCGGAAACCGGCGCTGCACGGGATGGCATAGGTGCGGCTGCGTTCGCCGGTACGCGGTACGGCTTTCCGGATTGGTCTCTGGGCGGACATCAGGCTGTCGGGCATTCTCTGTCTGTCTCGAAATCGCGCGCTAACGAATCGGAAGCGATTCGGTCTGCCGGCCTGTTCCTGCCCGGTAACTGCAAATCGCCGTCACAGGGCCAGCCTTATCGGGCTCTGGACAGGGCGTCAACTGCAATCGAAGTTAAGGAATCGTTAACCACACGCCTGAAACTGCAAGTCGCGGCTACAGCAGGTCGCGCAACATGGAAACCAGCGGCACATCGGCCGGCGGCATCGGGTAGGCGCCCATTTGGAGAGGGCGTACCCATTTGATTTCACTATGTTCTTTGGCTGCGATACGGCCACGCCAGCGGCGGCAGACATAAAGCGGCATCAGCAGGTGGAAATCGTCATATTCGTGCGAGGCGAAGGTCAGCGGGGCTAGGCAGCTGCCCGAAGTGTCGATGCCCAGCTCCTCGCGCAGCTCGCGCACCAGCGCGGCCTCCGGCGTCTCGCCCGGCTCCACCTTGCCGCCGGGAAACTCCCACAGCCCGGCCATCTTCTTGCCTTCCGGGCGTTTGGCGATCAGCACCCGCCCGTCGATATCGACCAGGGCGCCGGCGACCACCAGCACGACCGGCTTCGGCCCCGCGGCGACGGGCGTGGCGGGGCCGGACGGGCACAGATCGTCGAGATCAGCTGCGGTAGGAGCCATTGATGTCGATATAGGCGTGCGTCAGATCGCAGGTCCACACCCGGGCGCGGCCCTTGCCGAGGCCGATATCGACCTCGATCTGGATGTCCTGGCCCTTCATGTGGGCGACCACCGGGGTTTCGTCATAGCCCTCGACGGCGGCCCCTTCCTTCGCCACCTCGACGCCGCCGATCTTGATCGCCAGTCGGTCACGGTCAGCCCATTCGCCGGACTTGCCAACCGCCATGACGATACGGCCCCAGTTGGCGTCCTCGCCGGCGATGGCGGTCTTCACAAGCGGCGAATTGGCGATGGCAAGGCCGATGCGCTTGGCTGCCTTGGCGGACGCCGCACCCATCACGTCGATGGTCACCAGCTTGCTGGCGCCCTCACCGTCGCGCACGATCTGGACCGCAAGGTCGGTCAGCAGATCCTCCAGCGCCGCCCGGAACTCCTTCAGATGCGCATCCCGGGCGCTCTCCACCGGCGGGTGGGAGGCCTTGCCGGTGGCGAACAGCAGCACCGTGTCGCTGGTCGAGGTGTCGCTGTCCACGGTGATGCAGTTGAAGGACTTGTCGGTCCCGCGCGACAGCATCTCCTGCAGCACCGGGGCGGGGATGGCCGCATCGGTGAAGACGAAGCCCAGCATGGTCGCCATGTCCGGCGCGATCATGCCGGAACCCTTGCAGATGCCGTTGATCGTCACCTTCGTGTCGCCGATGCGGGCCGTCCGCGTGGCACCCTTCGGGAAAGTATCCGTGGTCATGATGGCCTTGGCCGATTCATGCCAGGTTTCCGGCTTCAGGTTCGCCCGCAGCGTGCCGATGGCGGCCACCACCTTGCCAGCCGGCAGCGGCTCGCC
>NZ_AMRL01000034.1 GCF_000299935.1 Oceanibaculum indicum P24
CCGGCGGCCGGCCGCCATCAGCAAAGCCCAGCAGGCTGGCGAAGGCGGTTCCGATCAGTCCGCCGGTGCTCTGCCCTTGCCCGGCGCCCGCAGCACCGCTGGACCGCAACACCGCCTGCAGCGCATCGTCGGCCAGGCTGATCAGCCCCTGCAGCGACAACTTGCCGCCCTGCACCAGGTCTTCCAGCACGCCCTTGGTCCGGTCGCCGAACCGCTCCCATCCGCGCTCCGCCTCCTGCGCGGCGCGCTCCTGTTCCTTGGCCAGCTTCTCCGCCTCGCGGGCGTGGATATCGGCAATCTCGGCTGCCGCCGTGTCGTTCACCATCACGCGCAGCTGCGCCAGCTGTTCCTCACCAAGGCCGATATCTTCCAGCATGCGCAGCTCGGCATCACGGCGGCGCTGGATCAGCGCCTCCTGCTGACCGGTCGCCTGCAACCAGGCCGCCTCGATCCGCTGCACGATGCCCTGCCGGCGTTCCGCCTCGGCGGTGACGATCTCACTCTTGCGCGCTTCGGCGGCAGCGACGATCTGTTCGCGCGCCGTGGCGGCGGCGCTCTCCGACAGCACCAGCTGATCCAGCGCCGCCAGTTCAGTTTCGCGGCGCCGCTCGATCAGCGCGATCTGCTGGCCCGTCGCCTGCAGGTAATCCTGTGTCACGCGATCGACAAAGCCCTGCCGCTTTTCCTCCGCCCGCGCCGCCTCCTGCGCCACCCGCTCCGTCTCGCGCGCCCGCTCTTCCGCGCCGCGCTTGGCAATGGCGGCAATCTCCGCTGCCGCCGACTGCTCGATCTTCACCGTCGCGGCGGCCTTCTGCTCGGCACTGGCGGCGGTTGCTTCCAGCGCCGCCAGTTCCTCGTTCTTGCGCTTCTCGATCAGCGCCAGCTGCTGGCCGGTCGCCTGCAGCCAGCGATTGTCGATCCGGTCCAGCAGCGCTGCGGCTTCCTCCTGCGCCTTGCGCAGATCGGCAGCAAGGCCCCCCCCCACATTGCCGACGCGCGACAGCCGGCTGGCCGACTCGGTCACCTGATTCAGGCTGCTGGCCGTGTCATCTGCCGCCATCGCGGATTTAACCATCGACGGAACGAAGGCCCCGCCCAGCGCGCCGGCCACCGCGCCGATAAGCGCACCCCAGTGACCGAATACCGACCCCAGCTTGGCGCCGGCCATTGCCCCCATGATGGTGGTTGCCACCCACATATGCTTGTTCAGGAACTCGAAGGCCTGGCCGGCGCGCGTCACCAGCGCCGGCAACACCGCCAGCGCATCGGTCACCAGCCGGTCGATCTGCGGCGCCAGCTGTGCCACCGCCACCGTCACCCGCGTCTTGATCACCTGCCCCAGCGCGCCCAGATTGTCGCTGGCCGACTTGGCCTGCCGGATCAGCGATTCATCCATGACAAGGCCAAGCGACTGCGCGCGCTCGCGCAGACCCTGGATGCCGTCCGCCCCCTGATTCAGCAACTGCACCAGACGCGGGCCGGCATCCTCGCCGAACAGCTGGCTGGCCAGCGCCGACTTCTCGGCTTCCGAAGACAATGCCGCCAGTTTGCCGGTCACCTCTTCGAAGATCGACTCGGAACCGCGCAGCTGCCCGCTGGAATCCCGCACCGACAGCCCAAGCGCTTCGATGGCCTGCTTTGCCGGACCGCCGCCGGTGGTGACGAAGAGACCCAGCCGGCGGTTGAGGCGCGTGATCGCATCATCCATGTCCCGCGCCGAGGCACCGTTCTGCGACGCGGCAAAGCGCATCTCCTGAAGGAAGGCAGCGGAGACACCGGCCTTCTGCGCCACATCGTCAATTGCGGAAGCCGCTTCAAGCGACCCGTTGATGATCGCACCGAGACCGGCACCGCCCAGCAGACCGGCTACTGCGCCGCGCAGGTTGAAGATGCCGCCGATGCTCTGCTGCACCGACCGGTTGAACCCGCCGAAGCCTCGCTCGACACCGGACAGCACACGATTCATTCGTGCGCCCGCGCTGTTCAGCGCCGCCTGCGCCTTGCCCATGTCCGCCTGGAAGCTGCTGGTCTGCGCGACCAGATCCACCACGAGACTGCCGATGGTCGCCATTTACGTCTCCTTCTTGCTGCCGGCGCCGAAGCGCGCCAGCAGCCGCTCCGCGACGATGTCCGCCTGCCGGTCGAAACCCAGTGCCGCCCAGGCAAGCTTTTCCTCGCGCGCCAGATGCGGCATGAAATCCTTCGGCACGAAAGGTTTGGCCCGCTTCCGATGCGGCGCGGCATTGGCAATGTTGGCGGCGAGGATACCGGTGCGCAGTTCGGCGGCCGGCGCTCCGATCGGCTCAAGCTGGTCGAAAGCCTGCCACTCCGCGAACTCGCGCGCGTCCAGGCTGGTGTGCAATTCGCGCACCGTGCGGCCGAGAGCCAGCGCCAGCCGAAAGGCGAAGCGCCGGTCTGGCCGCTGGATCAGTTTTTTTCCAGTTCCTTGATGTCCGCCGCGCCCATCCCATTCAGCCGCTGCGCCACATCGAACAACCGGTCCATTGCCTTAGCCGATTTCTCACCCAGCGCCGACGCCTGCTCGATGGTGAACAGCCGCTGGCCGTCATCGCCAACCGCGCACAGGGCCACCAGATGCCCACGCACATTCTGGTGTTTGCCTTGGTTGGCGATCAGCCAGGTTTCGAACTCGTCGCGCTCCCGGCTCATCATGGTGCGGATACGGACAGTGCCGCCCCATTCCGGTACAGCCACATCCTCATGCGGCAGATCGGCGGCGGACAGGATAGCGGCGGCGGACAGCAGCCCGCCGCCCGTGGTCTGGGTGGTTTTCACTTTAGTCATGTTTCCTCACTAGGAAGGCAGGAAGACGGAAGGGGTGACCGGCGCCGTTAAATGGCCACCAGTCGCGGTTCGCCGGTGATTACGGGTCCGGGGTCAGGTCGTAACGCGAGACAGCCTCGGTCACGCGCAACGTGGCACTGATCTTCTTGATCGCGTCGGTGCCGGCGGCGAACGAGAACTCGCTGACATAACCGGCGAAGGTGATGCCCTTGTCGGGATCGACCTTCTGGCGGATACGCCAGTTGTGGGTGGTACGCGCGATCTTCGCGTCCTGCATGAATTCCTGCGTTGCATTCCCGTGCAGCAGGTTCATTTCCAGCGAGACACTGCCCTCGTCCGGCAAGGCGGGAACATATTCCCGCGCCGTCGAATCAAGGTCGCTGGCATCCAGTTCGCTCGAACTGCCGGTCGGGCCGTCAATGCTCACCACACCGGCCACCTTGATCCAGGTGTCCGGCGTGTTCGGGTCTTCGTAGAACAGCCCGGAACCCTGGCTAGATTCGCCTGCCATATCGCTCTCCTTTCAAAAAGAAAGGCCGCCGGTTCCCCGGCGGCCTCTGCCATCACACTATTCACCGCCAGCGTCAGGTGCTGACGGAAATCCGGTAATCCGCGCCGCAACGGTAAAGCTGCGTCTCCGCCTCGTATTCGTCGGCCTCGCGCTCGATGATGATGCGCTGCACGGTCACATCCCCCATCGGCCCGGCATAGCCGTGCAGCGCATCGCGGATGGCACCGGCCAGGCCGCGCGCATCGGCGAAGCTGGACCCCCAGCAATCGATCTGCACCAGCGGGCGCTCAAGCCCGGCTGGCCCGTCCAGGTCATATTCGATATCGGCGCCGATGCGCTGATAGGTCGCCGCCGGCAGCTGACCCTCCTGCGGCAACACCAGCGGATAGAGACGGGCACCAAGAATCGCCGCGACCGGCAGCTGCGCCAGCAGCCAGGCCGCCAGCGCCTGTTCCATCCGATAGACGGGGGGAGCCATACCTACCGCCTCCGCCGCCGGCTCTTGCCCAGGCCGGACTTGGCATAGGGGCCGGCCAGTGCTTCCGCCGCCTTTTCGATATCGCCGCCCAGCCGTTTGCCGATGGCATCGATCGCCGCCTGCCCCTGCGATTCGATGGCAGGCCGCATGAAGGCCTGCGCCGGCTGCTTGCTCGTACCGAACTCGGTCAGATGCGCACGGCGGCTGACCGGCGGCTTGAAGCCGATTACCAGCTGTCCGCCGCCCTTGGCCGTCCGCCTGCGGCTGCCCTTGCGCACGGTGATTGCCTTCTTCAGCTTGCCGCTGCGCACCGGCACGCGCTTCTTCGCATCCTTCACGATGGGGCTGGCACCAGCCCGCAGCGCCTTCAGCACCGTCTGTTCTTCGATTCGGCGCGGCAGCTGGCCCAGCACCTTGTCCAGCGCGGCAGCACCGAGGATCTGGCTCTTGCGCGCCATGGCTAATCCACGTCCGCCGTAAGGTCGCCGATCGGGAAGCTGACCGGGTCGCCGGCATTCACCACCTTCGAGGAGTCCAGCGCCACGCTGCCCAGCATGTTGCCGTCCGTCGCCGCGTCATGCAGCGCGTAATGCGATACGCTGGCGCCGCCATCCGCCTCGCCGAAATCGACGGCGGTGCTGTTCGCCATTGCGCCGTCTGTCGGCGCGCCGAAGGTGACAGCCACGCGGCCAGCCGGGCGGATCATCGCCGTCACATCGCTGCCGCCATCGGTCGGGTCGCCATCCCACAGGCTGACATAGGGCTGCGCCTGCGCCGGCATGGCGGCGTTGCCGCGCAGCCAGTTGGCGATCGCCTGCCGGGTATAGGTCGAGAAATTCGCCATGCTGATCTCCTTTAGATTATCGGTGGGGCAGACTCGTAGGGATGCCCTGCTTCCAGGGCGATGCCCCATTTGTGGGCGAGATACCCTTCGATGCGCTGCTTGTCGGCAAGGCTGATCGCTACCGACACCGAGACCACTTCAGCGACCCGCCCGCGCCAGCCATAGTTGTTGCTGATGTAATTGCGGTTGTTGCCGATGGTCACGCCCTGCGCATTCGTCGCGGCGGCGCTGTCGGCGCGAACGATGAAGGGCGACTGGATAAGCGGCATCGCCGTCAGATCAGCAGCCGCCGCGCCATTGTGGAATGTCTGGCCGGCATGCCAGGCCCCGGCGCCGCCGGTGAACCAGCTGGTGCCGCCGGATGCAACAGCCAGGCAGACACCCGAATTCAGGCCCGCCTGTGCATAGCCACCGAACAGCGCGTTGTAAGTCGGGAAGGTACCGGCCGGATCGTCCCAGACTGCCACCACGAAGTTGATCCGATAGTCCTGACCGGCGACGCCCGGATCGTGAAACAGCCGCTTCACGTTCGCCGCAATATCCCAGTCGATGCAGGGCAGGCCGCCCGGCCACCCCGCCGCCTGATAGGCTGGGCGGCGCGAGGCGTTGACCTCCCCCACATGCCTTGCATTACCGCTCTTGTCCGCCCATGCGCTGACCGCGCCGGCATCCACCGACACCGCCGAATCGTCGGCGGCATCCAGCCACAGCGCCAGATCACCCTGCTGCAGCGGCGTCCACAGATCGCCCGTCTCCGGGCTTTCCACCGGATGCGGACCGGTGGGTACGCTGTAGCTTTCACCGGTATAGCGCGCCACCCCTTTGGTCACCCGCACATCTTCCAGATGGCAGGGCTCACCAAGATGTGAGGTGCCATCAAAACCGCCGACCGAGAAGGGCGCCACGCCGCTGCGGATCACATCGCCGTTGGACATCTCCCCCAGCTTCACCCCATCAGCATAGAGGCGGAAGGTACCCGCCTCCCTTGTCACCGCGACATGCCGCCAGGTTCCTTCGATCGGCGTGTGGTCAAGATTCAGCGACATAAAGCTGTTCGACTGGTTGTAATAGACGAAGGTCAGCTTGGAATCCTGCTCATACAAACCCCAGCTCGCCGCCGTTGCCTTTGTGCCCGATCCCCATTTAGCGGCGATCCACCTGTTGCCAGAACCGGCACCGCGCCGATACCAGGCCTCCACCGTAAAGTCGCCAGCCCCGAAATCGAACGCCACGGCATTGTCGCAACGGAAATAGCTCTGCGCTCCGATCGACAGCGAGGCCGTGCCGAACTGCTTCACCGCCGTATCCAGTGCCGCCGTGCTGCCGATGCGGGTAAAGCTGCGCCAGGAATTCTTTACATCCACCAGAGTGGTGGAGGCTTCTTCCCCATCCATCGGCATCGAGAGCGAGACCATCTCCCAGGATGGATCACCGGACGGCGGCACGGTCAGATCACCGGCCAGCGTCAGGCCGCCCTGCAAACCACCGGCAAGATGACGCGCCACCAGCGCCGTGCCTTCCAGGGAAATGCCACCGGCCAGGTTACCGGCCAGACGTTTTTCAACCCGCAGGGCGCCGGCCATTGCCAGCGTGCCGGTGATCGTGCCGGACAGCGCGGCACCGGCGCCCGCCAGCCGCCCGGTCAGCAGCAGCGCACCATGCAGTGCGCCGGCCAACAGGACATCGCCGCGCGTCTTCAGATCGCCGGTCATCGCCAGGCCACCGGTAAGCACGCCAGCAAGCCGCTTCTCCACCCGCAGATTACCGGCCAGAGTCGCGGCAAGGGCCAGATGGCCGGACAGCTCAACCAGCAGCGGCACAGTACCGCCGCGCGTGCAGCGCAGCAGCAAGCCTTCCCGGCGGCCGATCTCGGTCACCGATTCGATATCATAGGCCGCACCGTCCAGCACCAGCCGCAGTTCCGGGCCGATGCCGGCACGCCAGCGGATAGTGATCTCGGTCGTGACTTCCGACTGCACGGCATCAGCGGCGAAGAATTCCCGCCCGGACAGATCGCGCTTGCTGGCCCAGACCGTGGCGACCTCCTGCCAGCTGACCACCTCCGCCAGATAGGCGTCGCGCGACACCGCCTTGCGCTCGATCCGCAGGCGCCGGTCCAGCTTCCCCGCCTGCAGCGCCATCAGCGGAATCCCCAGATGCGCAGCTTGCCAACCAGAGCCTGCACCGACAGCGGCATGGAATTGACACTGCCGGCGACAGTCACCGGCTCGCGCTGCGCATACCAGTGCGCGACCAGGAACCGCAGCAGATGCTTGTAATCCTCTGGCACCGCTGCCGCGTCGCCGAAGCCGGCGGTGTAGGTAATGGTGACGGCGGCCGGCTGGCAGCGCGTCGCCGGCCAGGTCAGGCCATAGGCCGGGCGCACCTCGCCCGGTTCCCGGTTGGTCAGCACCTGATAGGCCGCCGCATCCAGCACCTGTTCAACGCCCGCCGGGTCGATATAGGCAATCTCCGTCACGTCACGCAGCGGCGGCAGCGGCAGACGGATCATACCGCCGCCGGAAGGAAAGCCGCCATCCAGCTGTACCGCCCAGTCCTGTGCCACCAGCGCCCGGCCCAGCACACCATCGCGACCGTCGATATAGGCCATTGCGGTGGACAGGTAGGATTCGATCACCGCGTCATCATAGGCACCATCGACGCGCAGGTGTTCCTTCAGGGCGGCGATGGTCAGCGGTAGCTCGGCTGGTGGCGCAACCGGGATAAGATGCATCTTGCCCTCTATTGGAAAGGGCCGCCGCCCGTCACCGGGAAGCGGCCCTGTTCATCCAGTCCGGGTGCCTACGCGGCCGGCGGTTCGGCGACGGCTGCGGTGCCAGACTTCTTTTTGCCCGTGCCCTCCACCGCCCATTTGGCGCGAAGGAACTCATCCGCCAGAGCGTCGGGCATGTCCTCATAGGTCACACCCTTCTCGTAGGTATTGACCGTCGCGCCATCCGGGCTGCCCGGCTTGGTCTCGGTCATGGTGATCGTCTTGGTCGCCATTTGTATGTCCTCGCTGGCGGGCCAGCCCGCCTGTAGGAATTACGGGATATGGTTGCCGTCAGGCCACCGGGCGCTGGTGCGGATGGCCCAGAACCACCGAGGCCGAAGCCGCGATGGAGGTGCCGCCATTCTTGGTCAGCACCGCGCGCAGATAACGCTTGGGGCCGGCATAGCCGACGCGCGTCACACCGTTTGCCGTCAGGATCACCGGGAAGTCGCCCAGCAGATCGGCGGCTTCCACATCGGTGAAATCGCCGCCCGTGGTGGTGTCGCTGTGCTGCAGCTTCGGCGTGAAGTCGCCAGCGCCGGCGATGGCACCGGTCTGCACCAGCACCATGGCGGAATCGAAACCACGCGTATCGACGATCTCGCCGGTGACGCTGTCGGCATGGACGGCCGGGCGCACCGATTCGGCGGCGCCCAGATTATTGCGAAGGTCTCGCAGGGACATTGTCCTATCCTTTCAATGATCGCGAGTGACAAGGGCAAAAGCAGAAGGGGCGGAGTGCCTCGGCAACCCGCCCCTTCTCGTGTCTTTTGATCCGGCTGGGATCAGCTGCCGAAGCGCAGGAACTTCATCGCCTCGAAGCTGGTGGCGCCGCCGCCGACCCGCTTGGTCGTGTAGAACTTCACGAACCCCTTCTGGGTCAGCGGATCGCGCAGCACCCGGATGCCAACCCGGTCCACGATGGTGTAGGTCTCGCGGAAATCACCGAAGGCGATGGACAGCGCATTCGCGGAGATCGCCGGCATGTCCTCGGCTTCCACGATGGGATAGCCCAGCAGCAGGCCGCCCTGGCGGGCCTCGAAGTTCGGCTGCCAGAGGTAACGGTCCTCTTCGTCCTTCAGCTTGCGCACCGCAGCCACCGTATTCCGCGACATGCAGAAATTGGCGTTGTTGCGCCATGCCGCCTTCAGGCTGAACACCAGGTCGATCAGCGCGTCGCCGGGATTGGCCGCCGGCCAGGCACCGGACTGGCCGGTGTTGATATGCTCGAAGGTACCCCAGGGGCGCGTGGCATCCGCCGTCGCCGCCGTGGCATAGGTCAGCAGACCGCGCGGGCGCTTGTCGCCGGTGCCGGCAAAGAAGGACGTGGTCTCCGTCCGCGCCATCTTGTCCGACGCCTTGTCCGCCAGCCAGCCCTCGATATCCCAGGCCGAATCGTCCAGCAGCTTCTGCGTCGCTTTCGGCTGGGCAAACACCTCATGCACCGGGATCGCCCACATGCCAAGACCCGGCGTCGCCGTGTCCTGCCGGGTCTCGGTCTCGCCAACCCAGCCGGCCTCGGCTTCCTCCAGATCGTTGAAGCCTTCCAGCCGGTCGGTGCCGATGGTGGTGACGAAGGCGAGCTGCCGCATCGGGCTGGTCTCGTAGATGCGCGTCATGATGCGGTCGCTCATGGTCGGCATCACGGTATAGCCGCCAGCCGGATCGGACCCGACGCTCATCTGCGCCAGGACGGCGGAGGGGGTGGACTGGCCGCGCCGCAGATAAGTGTTCAGCGACGGACCATAGGCCCGGAAATCCTCGGCACTGACATCCTGGCCGGTATCGCGGCGGAAGCTGGCCAGCGCCTTGACCTCGTCGGCATTACCATCGCCGCCGCCGATCTGTGCCGCCGCCTGCTTGGTCGCGAGATCGGCCAGCTGCGCCTGCAGGTCGCTGATGCTTGCGTTGATGCGGTCCACCTTTTCCGACTGCACCGCATCGGTAAGCCCCTTCTTCAGGTCGGCAAGTTCCTTGTCATTTGCCGCCTTGAATTCCTCGAAAGCGGTCTTGATGTCCGCCATCAGCTTCTTCGCCTCGGCGCCCGTCGCATCCGCGCGGACACCACCAAGGATCGTGCCGCGACCCTTGCGGCTGTGAATATCCATCATGCCCATCTGGGCCTCCTACGATTTGAGAGTAGCGATGACCGACCGGAGGTCGGCCACGAGATCGCCAGCGCCAGGCATGGCGGAGGCGGCAGCGCCTGGCGTGCCGCGAAAATCCTTCATCAGGCTGCGCCGCTCGGAACGCGGCAGGCCGGCTTTCGCCAGCACCAGATCGAGGCGCCGGGCTGCGGACTGGGCCGCAGCTTCCTCCGGTTCGGCCGTCACCTGATCAGCCGGCAGGTAATCGTCGGCGAAGCCCTGTTCGATGGCGGCAACGCCACCAATCCAGGTCTCCGCATCCATCATCGCCGCGATGGCATCCTTGTCCTGGCCGCTGCGGCTGGCATAGACATCGGCCATCGCCGCGTCGAACGGTTCCAGCATGGCCGCGATCTCGGTGAAGTAGTGCCGGTCGCCGCACGCACAGACCCAGGCATTGTGAATCATCAGGAAGCCGGACCTGGCGATCAGCACATTGTCGCCCGCCATTGCGATGACGCTGGCGGCGCTGGCGGCATAGCCCACGATCTTGACCGTGACTTCCGCCGGATGCTGGCGCAGCAGATTGTAGATGGCGATGCCCTCGAACATGTCACCGCCGGGCGAATTGATCGAGACCGTCACCGGCTTGTTGCCGATCTGGCGGAGGGTGGCGGCGACCGAGGCGGCAGTGATGCCATCGCCCCAGAAATCGGCGCCGATCACGCCATAGATATTGATGATGGATTCGCCCTCCGTGTCGGCGGCGCGGATCTCCGCCGGCCATTTGGCAAGGGCGGAAACCGGGGCTTCCCATGTCAGACCATCGATCTGCAGGGCCTGAATCTTCGGCAGCTGGCGCAAGCTCATTGCACGCGATCCTCTTCATGGTCATGCTGGCGATCACCAGCGGCCGTGCCGGACGGAAGGCCCGCCGTGTTTGGCGGGTCGTAATACACACCGCCCGCCCCGTCCGCGCGGGGGTTCTCGTCTTCAAGTGCGCGCACTTCATCGGGGCTGTACACACCCCACTGCAGCGCCTGCACATAGGCGCCCCAGCGGTTCTTCACGTCGCCGCGCAGCAGGCCGGCCGTCGAGAAGCGCGCATCCATGGTCTCGGCCTCGGAAGCCGACATCAGATCGCGCTTGATCGATTCTTCCCAGGTGCGCAGCCAGTCGGCCAGGGTGTAGGTAACGAAGCCGATATTCTGCTGTTCGATACCGCTGCCCCAGCTGGTGCTCTTCTCGGTCGCGCCGATCAGGTGCGGCGGCACACCGAAGAACATGGCGATGTCGTACCGCTGGAAGTCACGGGTCTGCAGGAACTGCGCGTCCTCCGCCGACATGGCCAGCGCCTCCGCCTTCATCCCCTCTTCCAGGATCATGTATTTGTGCGCGTTCTCCGCGCCGCCATGCTTCTCCGCCAGCGAGTCGCGCAGCCGGTTATAGGCCGGCTCGGTCAGCGTGCTGGGGTGGGTGAACACACCGCCGGCCAGCGTGCCATCCTTGAACAACCGGGCGGCCACATGTTCCGCCTGGATCGACAGGCCCAGCGCCTCACGCATGCAGGACATCACCGACAGGCCGCGCCAGCCATCCAGTGACAGACCGCGCAGATGCAGCATATCGGCCTGCGTCAGGGTAAGGCTCTGCCCGTCCGGCCGGGTGACATGATAGCGAATACTCATGTCGGACATCTGTTCCGGCCTCACCCTGTCCGGGTGCAGCGGAATCAACCCGACCAGCCGGCTGCCAGCCATAACCTTGCGGGCGTACCCATTGCCGCGCAGCAGCATCTGCGCCTGCATCATCTGGCGGAATTCCTTCGGCGTCTGCCAGGTATTCGGGCGCACGGTCAGAACATGGCGCAGCGGATGCCCGACCGCAGGGCGCCGGACCTTCTCCGATTCCCGGATCACCAGGTCAAGCGGCATCCAGGATACCGCGCCGCAGATGATCTGGGTGCAACGCCAGGCGGCTGCGACGCGCATAGTAGAGGATTCGGTGACGGAAACTCCCGAGGTTGTTGCCATGCTGCCACCGATGCGCAGGAAATCCCGCATATCTTCCGGTGACATATTGGTCAGGTCGAAGCGCTGCGCCGTTGCCTTTGGGGCCATCCCAAGGGCAGCGCGCAGCCAGCTCGTCAATGCCATGCTTTCTGTCCTCGATCAGACCATCAGAATGCCGCGGCCCTCGTACACAGACGGGCCTTTCGGCGCTTCGGCACCAGGCGTAATCGCCCGGCCCAGCGCCATGATGCCGGCGGATATGCCGTCGATCCGGCCACGGCTGCGGCCCTTCGCCGGCATCTTGTTCTTGTTGTCGTCGGTCTTGCAGACCAGGTTGGCCGCCATCAGCTGCAGCACTGGATTGCCGCCATGTTCGAGCTTGGCGTCCAGCACCATGTCCAGGAATTCCTTGGTCGGGTGCGAATAGCTGAACATACCCTGGCGGAATTCCGATACCGGCACGCCCTGATCCATCAGATCAGCTTCCAGCGTGCCCGCGTTCCAGGGATCGAACGTAACCTCGCTCACCTGATAGGTTTCGTAATCCGCCATCAGGCTGGCCAACACATCATTGTAATCGATGCGGTTGCCGTCACAGGTCGATATCCAGCCTTCCTCGACATAGCGCCGATAGGGCGCCCGGTCCATGTCGGTAAGGTAATTCACCCGCGCTTCCGGCATCCAGAACCGGCATACCCAGATCCAGCGTTCCCCCTCTTCCACCGGCGGGAAGACCTTTACCGTCGCCGTGATATCGGTCTTCGCCGACAGGTCCACCCCGATGACGCAGCGCCGGCCGGCCAGCGCCGCCAGGTCGATCGGGCCTTGCGTGTTCCTCTTCCAGTCCACCATGCGGATGCTGGCATTCACATCCGACTGCCTCACCCCCAGCCGGAAGCGCAGGAAGTCGGCCAGCGCATCCGGTGCGCCGGCCGCCTTGGCCGCCATGCGCGCCATATCAGCCGCCTTCACGCTGATCCCGTAATTCGGGTTGGCCTTGATCCAGGTTGTCTCGTCGCGCCAGTCATCGTCATCATCGGCGCCGGTGATATCGGCGCAGGCGATGAAGGCGAAGTAGGTATCGTCTTCCAGCGCACCTTCCAGCACCTTGCGCGCATATTCGCGCTCGGTATCGTAGGGTGTGCCCGGCTTGTCATCGCCGGCCGTGGTGATGATCCACAGAATCGGCTGGCGACGCGCACCCAGTGCATTGTCGAACAGGTTCAGCAGATCGCGCTTCTTGTGCCGGTGCAGCTCGTCGGCCAGGGCCATGGACGGGTTCAGACCATCCGCCGTCTTGTCATCCGCCGACAGCGGTTCGAACTTCGAATAGGTTTCCTCATCCGAGATATTGTTCTGAAAGGGCCGCAGGCGGCTCTTCAGTTCCGGTGAGGTGCGCACCATCTCGCGCGCCTCGTTGAAGATGATGCGTGCCTGGTCGCGCTTGGTGGCGATGGCATAGACCTCCGCCCCCTGCTCCCCGTCCGCCACCAGGGCGAACAGGCCGACACCCGCCAGCTTCGTGGACTTGCCGTTCTTCTTCGGCACTTCCTCGAACGCTTTCACATAGCGGCGCAGCCAGTCGCCGGTTCGCTTCCAGCCATAGACTGACCCGACCGTGAAGCACTGCCAGGGCTGCAGCATGACCGGCTGGCCGCGCCACTCGCCCTTGCTGTGCCGCAGCAGGGGGAAGAAGTTGATGGCGTAATCCGCCGCCGGCAGATGCCAGGCCAGGCCGCGCGCCGGGCCTGTGCGCAGATCGTCCAGATGGCGCTGGCAGGCAAGCTTGTTCAGCCGGCCCGCCGGGATCTTGCCGTCCACCACGTCGATGCAATAACGCGTCGGACGGTCGGCAATCAGGCCCATGCGGACCTGTTCGATATAAGCATCGACGTCGCCGCCGCACCGCAGCGCGGGAGCGTGCCCCGGTTCCACCATCGCCTAATGCACCTGGCGCGATGGATTCCCGGCCAGGAACGAGGACAGGTTGCCCGCCGCCGTCTCGCTCGGCGAAGGCTGCGGCGCGCTGTCTGCCTCCGCCTGCGGCTTCGGCTGCTTCACGCCATCGCGGCCGGGCATCAGCGGCAACATCAGCTGGCGAACATCGCGCACGGAGGCGGTCTGCATCCAGGACTTCGGCGTCAGGTTCAGCTCAACCTGCATCTTCATCACCATGGCCAGCGCCTTGTCGCGCAGATCAACGGCGGGATGCTTGCGCAGCATCTTCCCGTGCTTAGAGGTGGTTTCATAGAAACCGTTATTCTGCGCCACGATGGCATCGAGCGTTTCGTATCGTGCCAGCTCCCGGCAGTAGAGCGCGAACAGCTGCAGGTCCGTCGCCTTCACGAAGCCATCGCGGACGATCGAAAAAAAATCCCTTTTCCAGATGTCAGCCGCCCGGCCCGTCACTTCCGGCGGCGGCGCCATCGGATCGACCGGCGGCGTTTCAACCGGTGCCGATTCCTTGGCGGCTGTCGCCTTCACTTCCGCCTTTGCCTTACGCGATCCCTTACGCCGCGTATCGCCCTGCAAAGCTTTCAGCTCATTGGACTTCGGTGGCCGGCCACGCATGACAAACTTTCCTGATTCTCCAATTTCGCGGACGCATAAACGTGACTACCGCAAACGGTCCTAAGCGGCAGGGGTGTAGAGATTTGCCTACCCCCTCCCCTTGCGGCGGCCAAAGCCGCCATCCTGCCGCGCTGTCTTGCGGCTGTGGCACGGCTTGCACAGCGCCTGACTGTTCGAGGTGCTAAGATGCGCGCCGCCATCATCCAGAGAGATGATGTGATCGACCTCGGTGGCCGGCTGCCCGCATCCTGGTGTGCAGCACACCGGATGCTGGGTCAGAAACCATTTGCGGAACCGCAACCATGCCGCCGTCTTGTAGGGCCGCCGCTTCTCCGCATCGTATGGCTTCGGCGCTGTCGGTCGCGGCGCCGGCTTGTGTGCCGGGCACCACCTGCCCGATTGCACCAGCGCGCCGCAGCCCGGCCTGGCGCATGGCTTCGGCGGTGACCAGCCCATCGGCTCCCCTCTTGCCGCCCTGAAAAGCCGAAGCCCCGGCGCGGGGTCATCCCGGCCAGGGCTTCGTCAGTTTAGGGAGGCTATCTCGACACCCTCACATGAGGACGGCACACCACAAACGAGAACGCCCGGCGGAACCTTTCGGCTCAACCGGGCGCACTACGTCAGCGATACAGGGAGGATTGTCAAATTCCGGGCATATTGTCAAATCATTTCCGACCCGCCTGCCGCCTGTCCGCATGCCGGTTCAGCCGCGCCGCGACCAGCTCAAGCGCCGCCCGCTCGCGCGTGCGCACCGTCTCATGGCTGCAGGCCAGCCGGCCGCTGGCCAGCAGCTCCTGCGCCACCGCCCGCAGCGAAAGCCCCAGGGCCGTGCCGGTGACGATCAGCCTGTCCACCGGATTGCCGACCCACAGCAGCCAATCAAGCGCCCGGTCCAGCCGGTCGATCGCCGCCGCATCCGGCGCCAGCCGCACCGAGACCCGCTCATAGCCATAAGCTTCCACCGCGCTGCGCACCGGCTCCGGCAGGCCGCAGCGCATCCTCCCGATGGCCAGCCCGCCCGGCAGCCGCCGCAGCGTGCGCATGGCGTCGATCAGATGCCAACGCACCAGCGCCGCATCCCAGACGTCCGGCTCGACCGTAACATCGGGGATCAACCGCACCGGCTGCCGTGCCGGCGCCCGGTAGGGCTTTGCCACCCGCTCGACCCGGTCGCCACCCTCATCCGTCCACCGCACCCGTGCGGTCCGCCCCGGCAGCAGATCAAGCCCGCTGTCGAAAGACGCCACCTTATCCATCCTCGCCTTCGCCATCGCCGTCACTCCCGTCTGGAGGGTTTGGAGGGTATGGAAGGTTGGCTTTCAAACCTTCCATCGCCATTAACCGTTACAACTCAAATGCTTACGCTTACTTTGGAGGGTTTGGATAGTTTTCCCCATACATCGCATGAGAAGAAAGACAGGTCTTCGCATGCTCTATACGTGACGCGGGAAACCCTCCAAACCCTCCAACTCTCCAAAGTCATTGATAAACCGTGTCTTTTCCCATGGAGGGTTGTGGAAGGTTGGAGGGTTTGAACGCCACCACCACCCTATCCATGCCCGCCGCTCCCATCGTCCGGGGTCCGGGGTTCCTCCTTCTGGCGCAATTCGATGCCGCGCCAGTACATCACCCCGTACTTCTCGCTTTCCATGCCCCGGTCCCGCAGCCGCCGCCCGAACAGCGTGGCGCTGATCGGCTCCGCCGCATTCTCCCGGCACCAGTCGCAATAGCGGCCATACAGTATGGTGGCCTGCACCCGCGCGCCCGGCACCTTCTCCGTCTCGTCATTCAGGAACTGCCCCAGCTGATCGCTTTCCGCCCGGTATTGCTCGGTGGCCGCCGCCACGCTGGCCGGCGGCATCAGCCCATGTTCCAGCACCTCGCGCGCGCCCTCGATAAGCCAGTTCAGCACGCCGCTGGCCTCCGCCCGCAGCTTGTCCTTCAGCTTGCGGTCGCGCCGTTCCTTCGGGATCTGCACGGTGAAGGGCACCAGGTGGATGCGCCGCCAGATGCCCTCATCCTGCCCCCGGATGGTCGGCTTGTGGTTGCCGGCCAAGGTCAGCTTGAATTCCGGGGTGAACTCGAAGAACCCCTTGTTGAGGTTCCGCGCCTTGATGCTCTCGTCGCCGGTCAGCGTCTTCACCAGCGATTCGGAAAACCGCACCCCGGCTTCCGGCTCGCTGGCCAGCACCATGCGCGCCCCCGGCAGCTGCGCGATATCCGGCGTCGCCTCGCCGCCGCGCTTGCGGTCATCGTGATAGAGCGACGCAAAATTCAGCGTCATCGCATAGTCGCCCAGTATCCAAAGCAGCAACTCGACCAGCGTGGACTTGCCGTTGGCACCCGTCCCATACAGGAAGACCAGGCACTGTTCGACAGTCAGCCCGGTCAGGCAGTATCCGAACCAGCGCTGCAGAAAGGCCCGCACATCCGCATCGGGCAGGATTTCCGCCATGAAGCTATCGAAGATCGGGCAGGCAGCGTCCGGGTCATATTTTACCCGCGCCACCTTGCTGATCAGGTCGGCGGGATCGTGCGCCCGCATGCCGGCGGCAGGCATGTCCGGTACCCGCTCCGCCGCCAGGTTCAGCGTGCCGTTCGGCAAATTCAGCAGCCAGGGGCTGGAATCCAGTTCGGTCACCCGCGCCGACAGGTAGGGCGCTGCCTGTTCCAGAAGCGCTTTCAGTTTCGGCGCGTTGCCGCTGGTGCTGGCCCAGCGCCGGTGCGCATCCACCCGCTTGACGAATTCGGCGATGGTCTCTTCCTGCTCGATGACCGCGCCGGTTTCCTTGTCGGTCACCAGCACCCGGCCCGGCCCTTCCAGCGCCAGGGCGCGGGCCTCGCCGAAGATGGCCCGGCTGGTGCGGTGTCCCAGCTTCTGGGCTTCGATCTCGCCGCGCTGCATATCCCAGCGCGTCCCGTCCCACCAGTGCCAGCCAACATCGATCACATAGAGCAGCACGCCGCCGAAGCGCCGCCGCAGCCGCTCGGCATTGCCGATATCGTTGCGCAACAGCCGGCACAGTTCCAGCTCCGCCGGGTCGGGCTGTTCGCCCTCCGCCTGCCCGTCCTGCCAGATGGTGGCAATCTGGTGCGTCTCGAAGGGCGCCGCGCTGTCCAGCAACCCGCCCTGCGCTTCATCGCGCGCATTCCCTTTTCCGGGGTCCGGGGTTTTTTCCGTCACGCCGCCACCCCCCGGCCGGCGCTGCCGCTGGCCACCAGATCATCCAGAAAATCATTGCCCTCATGGGCGGACAGCCACAGGCGCGGGTGCCGGCGCTGCGCGATGCAGCGATAGGCCAGCCGCAACCCGCCCTCGATACCCGGCCGCCGCCATATGCCGAAGGGACGGCTCTTGCTGGCCTCGAACCGCGCCGAATCATGGTCCATGATGATCAGCGGTCGGGTCACGATTTCCGGCAGCACGATGCCGGCCATGCCGCCCCAGGACAGCGCCGCCCAGCAGCCCTGACCTGGCGTATCGCTCATCACAGCCAGTGCCGTCTCGATGCCCTCGGCAACCGCCAGCCCGGAATAGGCCCGGCACAGCCGCACCGCCCCGCCGCGCACATCGCCCAGCCCCAGCTTGGCACCTTCCTTGGGCGGCAGACCCTCATGCACCCCGGCCTTGCGCCAGCCGCCTTTGCCGTCCGGCGCCAGATAAATGCGCCACACGCCAAGAAGCTGCGCATCGGGCTTCTGGACGGCGGCGACGACCGCCGGCAGCGGGCGCCAGCGCAGCATCGGGTGCGGCACGGCAGGATGGAAGCGTAAGCTGACCGGCAGGTCGCAGGTGATACCGCGCCCCCGGAAATAAACCTCTCCCGGCGTGCCGCCGATCCGCTGCGCCCCGCGCCACAGCTCCAGCGCATAGGCGATGCGCTTCGCCAGCGACTGGCGCTGTTCTTCCTCCCGCGCCCGCCGTGCCGCCGCCCAGGCCGCTGCTTCCGGGCCGCCCATAACCTTAGTTGTTCCAGCGGCGCGCAAGCGCCGGGCGGCGGCATTTTCAGGCTTTGAAACTGCATCCGTTAAATGGCCGCTGGCGGGCTGTGTCCACTGTCGGGTGTCCACGCCCGCCAGATCGCCCGCGCGCGCCACAGCGGCCCGGAAATCCAGACCCTCATTTTCGGCCAGCCAGCGGAAAATATCGCCATGCGCGCCGCAGCCGAAACAGTGATAGAAGCCCTTGCCGTCATTCACGGTGAAGGATGGCGACCGCTCATTGTGGAACGGGCACAGGCCGGTATGGTCGGCCCCGGTGCGCTTGAGGCGCACATGCCGCCCGATGATGCCGGAAAGCGGCAGCCGGTCGCGGATCGCCTGCAGGATATGCTCCGGCACCCGGCTCACAGCAGTTCCCCCTGCTTACCCACCGGCCGGCGCTCATGCGCCACCGCGCCACTCTCCGCCGGACGGTGATCACGGCAGTACCAGCGGCCCAGCAGGCCCTCGCGCAAGGCAACGTCATAGCCATAGGAAGCCGGCCCGCCGCACTGGCGGCAGCGATGCTGCAGGGGCGCGGCATGGGGCTTGCCCGGCTTGATGGTGAAGTGGGCGCTCATGCGGCGCACTCCCCGACCTGCGCCATGGCAAAGCCGCCCCACTGATCAGCCAGCGCATTGGCCATGCCGGGGAAGAACCGGCTGCGCTCATGACCGCGATTCGCGCCCGGCGGCATGCGCCAGACGCGGTTCCACTGCTTCCAGGCCTCCGACCCTTTCGGCGGTTCCGGCAGACGTTCGGTTTCGCGCAGTGCCGGCAGGCCACGCAGATACCAGCCCGTCGCCTTGTATTCGGGATGGCCGAACCAGAAGGGCTGCACCATCTGCGGGCGCGGCACATCCGCCGGCAAACGCGCCCGCGCAATATCGTGCATTTCGGGGTTCTCGATCGCCACCCGCGCGACCGGCGCACGCCAACAGGCGATGAAGAGATCAAGCCCGGCCTCGAATTCGGCCCGCATGTCCGCCCAGCTGCGGCCCTTCGGCAACTGCTTTGGCGGCGTCATATGGCCCGGCCCGGACAGCCAGCGCCGGCCAGACCGGCACAGCCGTGTGCAGGGCGGATGGGCAACAACCAGCAGATCCCAGCCATCGTCCAGATGATCGCGCACATCGCCAACGATATGCCGGTTGCTGCCATCCTCCGCAGGCAGCAGGTCGCAGGACCAGGCATCATGGCCACGCGTCAGGAAGGCGTTACGCACGGTGCCGGAAAACTCGCAGCCCACAAGCACGCGCAGGGAAGTGACAGCCATCACCCCGCCCTCCCTGCCGCACGATGGGCCACACACGCTTCCGCCCGCCGCAACAGGTCGGCGCTGGCCGCCTCGATCACCCGCGCCGTGCGGGCGATCGCCTGCGACTCGGCCAGAAACTCCCTGGCAGACCGCACCGCGTCCGCCGTCTGGAAGCTAGCGGCCTCCGCGCCCGTGCCATAGCCGATGCGCCATTGCCGCACGATCGCCCGCCGAGTCTCCGCCGGCAGCGCCCGCCAGTGCGCGCGGCAGAACGGCAACTCGACCGAGGCCGCCTCGCGGCAGCCCGCCGCCCCGCAGACCGGCCGAACCCTTGCCATGACCGAGGGGATATGCGCGGCGGCGCCCATCACCCCGCCCTCCGAAAACACTGCGAAATCAGACCGGTAAGACTTGAAACTGTGCCATTGGCATAGTATATACAAGGGACAGAAAACGAGTTGCCCTCGAAAAGGAAAGGAACCCGGAAATGACCCCGAAAATGCACATCACCTGGAATGTTCTGGAGCGCGCCAAGGATGCCGGCGACGAAATGGTGATCGCGGCCTGTCGCCGCCTGATTGTTGCCAACAGGCTGGCCCGCCGCTCCGATGCCCTGGCGGCAGATTACCGGCTGGTGCTGGAGTTCTACGAGTGACGGCGGAAGAGTTCGCGGCATGGCGCCAGCGGCTTGGGCTGACCCAAGCCGCTGCGGCCCGCGTGCTGGGGCTGTCGGTCCGGCCGGACGGCACCACATCCGATGCGGTGCGGCATTATGAGCGCGGCACCCGCGCCGTGCCGGAACCGGTGGCACTGCTGTGCCGCTATTTCGAGCGTTATGGCGCGCTGTAAAACCGGCACCCATCACGCCACCTCGCCAGCCGGCACCAGCCGGTAATCCTCCGGGCGTTCCAGCCGCTTGCGGCAGGGTGAAATCCACGCCAGTGCCGGCGCCGCATTGAAAGAAACAGAGCGATGCTGCAGCCAGATCATCCAGCAATAGCTGGTGGCGCTGGCCGCATCTGGGTCCACCCGGCCCTTGACCATCGGCACCCGCTCGCAGAAAGGCAGCACCCAGGCCGGCGGATGCTGGCTGAACAGCTCGGCATGCCGTGTCACCCCTTCCAGGAAGGCCGTCCGCACCAGTAGTGCAAAGCCTTCGCGCGCCAGACCGGCGGCACGAAGGGCGAATTCGGCGGCCTTGTTGAAGGGCGGGTTCGTGATAATCCAGTCGGGGTTGTCCAGCGGGGCGGGCGCATCCAGCAGCGTGCCGGCGGACAGGAAGTCATGCACAGTGCCGAAGCCGTAATCGTGAATGTCGCTGGCCACCACCTGCGCGAAATACTCGCCCAGCGGTCGCGCCATATGGCCCTCTCCGCAGGCCGGCTCCCATACCGTATCGCCGGAGATATCTCCCCATTGGTTCAGATGCTCGCACAGCGCGCGGGTTGCCCAGGGCGGCGTCGGAAAGTAATCCAGCCCGTCCGGCGCTTCCTTGCGCTGCTGCATCACGGCGGATGACCGGTTCGGTGCGCCCATCACAGCACCACCCGGTAGCCGGCATCCAGGTCGCCGGCCCGCCAGCCATCGGTGCCCTTGCAGGATCCGCAGACGCGGTTGTGCTTGCCGTCGCTGTCGAAAGGATTGCCGCAGCACAGGCAGATGCGCTGCTGTTTTGCCTTGCGCGCCGCCCGGTGGCGTTTTCGCGTGGCCTCGCCGCCCGCCGCACCGCCGGCTGCCTTCAGCGCGGCCACCCCGGCCACCCGCATGCGCGCGATATCGGCGCCGGGCGCCAGCCTTATGCCGGGGTCGCGCTGGGTGCCGCGCAGCAGCCATTTCTTGCGCGCGCAGATGGTGACCCGGTCATAGATTGACCCGTAGGCCTGGTCCAGCACCGTCGCCAGCTGCAGCACGCTGGGCCAGCCGCCCGTCTCGGCATGCCAGTCGGCGACACAGCGCACCAGCCGGGCCTGCAGCGGCGTCAGCTCGCCCAGATGCGCGCCCATCAGCTGGCCCTACCCTGCACCGGGGCGTTAACGATTTCCGTAAGATAATGGGCGGCGATGAGCAGCGCATTCGGGCCGGTCGTGACGTGATTGCCTAACACACTGACCTGACAGACAGAAAGCAGCAGCAGCGCGGCGATACCCGCGCGCTCACTCTCATGCTGCCAGCTTCCCGGCCATTTCCCGGCGCCTACCAGCAGGCCAGTCACTTTGCTCGGCGGCAGCCGCCGCTGCACCGAAGCCCGTGCCGGTTTCGGCTTCATGGCCGGGGTGGTGCAACGCTGCATGCGGTTGAGGTACGCCACCGCCCGTGCCAGGTCGGTACGCACCGGCACGCCAAAGCGCCCGGCGCACACCACCGCCTCGAAGGCCGCCGCCAGGTAATAGGGCAGCCGGTAAGCCTCGATAACCTCATAGACCCCGGCATGGTCGAGTGACACCGCCTTACCCATGGCCGCCACCCTCACCTTCGATGATCACCTTCAGGTCGCCGCGCAGATGCGCCAGCGCCGCCATCAGCCGGTCAGCGATCGGCACCATGCGCGCCGCCTCGCGAGGATCGACGCGGCCAGGGCTTTCCGGCCCGGCCAGCGCCGCGCCGTAGTCGGCAAACAGCTTGCTGGCGGCCTCACCCAGCGCCGCGAAGTCGCGCGCCACATCGCCGCCATCGGCAACGGGCAGCCACAGCACCACCCCGCCCATCTCGGCGGCCAGGAACTCGGTTACCGGCGCAAATCCTGCGATGCGCTGTAGGGTCATCACACGATGCACCGGCATGGTGCGCGCCGGCTCCGCCGGGTCAGTCCAGCGCTGCACATGCGTCTGGCTGCAGCCCAGATGCTCCGCCGCCACCGGCGTGCCGCCCACGGCCGTCACCAGCAGGCTGGTCGCGGCCTTCACGCTCCCGGCGGGCCGGGGCTTGTAGGGGGTGCGCCCGGTGGTGCTGGCAGCGCGGTCAGGAAGCGGGGTTTTCGGCATGTCTGTACCCCCTGTCATTCCGCCGCGCGGGGCGGCAGATTGTCGGTATGAGACAGATTCTCCGCAGCACCCGCCCCCACTGGCATCGCCCGCAGCTGCGCCGCCGCATCCTGTTCGGCAATCCAGGCCAGTGCGCGCTCGGCGATGCGGATGGTGACGCGGCCGGCGCGCAGGCGCTGCACGAAGGTCCAGTCATTGACGGCACGATTGCCGAAATGCGCCTCGGACAGGCCGGTGCGGCGCAGATAGGCTTCGACGGGGGCAAGGAAGCTGTCTCGGTTCATAGCCCGGATGATGCACGGATGTATCCGTGGCATCAAGCGGTTATTTCCGCCGTGCATTCCTGTATGTTTTAACGGATACTTCCGCCCATGACGGACAATGACTTAGCAAAAACGATGCGCGCCATTCTGGCCCGCCAGGGTCGGTCGGGTGAGGAAGTCGCCCAGGCCGCCGGGCTGGGTCGCAGCGCCGTGAACGACATTCTGGCGGGCCGGTCGAAGCGCCCGCGCTATGACACGCTGCTACGCATCGCCAAGGTGTTGAACGTACCGGTCGAACAGCTGACCGGCGAAGAAACGGTTTTTTCCAAGGCGCTTGACGCCAACGCAGCATGGACGGATGCGCACAAGGCCAACCCGGACAGCCCCGTCACCGTGCCTGCCCCACCGCCCGGCGCGCGGGATCTGCCGGTGCTGGGGGAGGCTCGCGGCGGCGAGAACGGGTTCTTTCTGACGAACGGCGAGGTGCTGGCCTATGCCGAACGCCCGCCCGCCCTGCGCAATGTCCGCCACGCCTATGCCCTGGTGATGCGCGGCACCAGCATGGAACCGCGCTACTTCGAGGGCGAACTTCTGTGCATCCACCCCTTACGCCCGGTGCATCGCGACAATTTCGTGCATATAGAGCTGCACGATGGGCGAAGCTACGTGAAGCAGTTCCTGCGCCGCGATGACGAATGGCTGTGGCTCCGCCAGCTGAACCCGGAAGCGACTGTCCAGTTCCGCAATGTGGACATCAAGCATTGCCGTCGCATCATCGCCACGGCGGAAGACTGGTAGCACCCGCCGCTTGCCCGCGCCCCTTGGTTGCGCCACCATGCCCGGTACTGCCAACCACCGGGCAGCAGCAAGGGGAGAGGATCATGGACCTGCTGATTCTATGGCTGGTCGCGGCTGCCGCCGTCGCCGGCATCGCCGGGCTTAAGCACCGCACCGTCTGGAAATGGTTCTTCTACGGCTTCATGATATGGCCGGTCGCCCTCATCCATGTTTTGCTGACCGGCATCAACAAGCCCTGCCCGCACTGCGCCACGAACATCCCCCGCGCCGCGAAGATTTGCCCGAACTGCCGCAGTGAACTGGCGGCCCGACCAGTGGCGGGCAGCGAGAGGGCCTGACCACATGCCCGGCCTGCTGGCCCGGCTCCGCCGCGCCTTTTTCGGCCGCGCTCCATATCACATCGGCACGCTGCCCACGGTGCCGATGGATCGGTACCGCGCCTTGCGCTACACCGCCGTCCATGGCGAAAGCTTCCGCAATCCCGATGGCGTGTCGCGGCAGGACATCCTGCGCATTGTCAAGCAGGGTGACAGCGTCGCCATCGTGCCGGAACCAGACAATCCCTACGATCCTGATGCCGTGCGTATCATCACCGAATGGGGAATGGTGGGGTACATCCCGCGCGAGGATTCCGCCGAAGTCGCGGCAGATATCGCCGCCGGACGGATCGCCCAGATAGGCACCATCGTCGCCGTTCATGGCGGCAGTCCCGGCCAGCCTGGGCGCGGTCTGGTCGTGCAACTCTACCGGAAGCGCAAGCGGCCACTTAAAACTTCCTGACGGACACCGCCACGGAGATATCCGTTTTACGCCTTGACTGACGGATATTTCCGTGATTACCCTGCCTCGCATCGGCGGATATTTCCGGCGAACGCGACACGGCCGGCGTTAAACGGGCCTGATTACAGACAGGAAAGGGCCTATCCGCTTTATCGGTTGCGGGGGGCGGGCCTGCGAACCCGCCCCCACCAGCCGCCCGAAAGCGGGCCGGCGCATCCCATGGCGAAGAACCCTGACACCCCGCCGGCCCCGCCGGCTTCTGCTGACGCCAACCCCGAAATCCTCCGCAGCTTCGGCCAGTTCCTGCAGACGCAGGAAGATGGCGACCTGCACCACGCCCTGACCGAGGCGCTGCAGCAGATCGTAACCGAACTGGTGGACGCACAGCTCAACCAGGGCGGCAAGCCGAAGGCCGGCCTCACCCTGAAGCTGAATTTCAAGCTGGATGCGGGCGTGCTGGAAGTCACCGGCGATTTCACCACCACCCTGCCGAAGGCCGCGCGCGGCCGCTCGGTGTACTGGACGCTGGAAGGCGGCCAGCTCTCCCGCTCCAACCCGCGTCAGTTCTCGATGTTCCGTGACGTCAGCCACCAGACGCAGGTGCGCGACGTCACCGGTACCGGCGACTAAGCGGCTTCCCCCCTCTCCAGATTAAGGACCGATTCTCATGGCTACCAGTACCCACCCTGTTGAAGTTCAGCTGACCGACAATATTGCCAAGACTGTCGCCGACCTGGTGAAGACGCTGCACAACCCGCAGCTCGTCACGGTCACCGATGGTGCCACCAGCGCCCCTGCTGCTCTGATCCCGCGCGGCATGGAACTGCAAAGCGTCGAGGGTATGCTTGGCTCCTACCGCGAGCGCCCGCGCCGCCGCCGGGGCACCGCCAGCTTCACCGATCTGGACTCGCTTATCGCCCATGCCAACCGCTTCAAGGGCGAACACAGCGCGCTGTTCGCGATCGATGACCGCAAGGCCCCGCAGCTGATCTCCGTCATCAACTACAACCAGGCCGGTTTCGATGGTGCGCCTGAACACGCCGACCATCGTGGCCATTACCACTTCCCCCTGTCCGACGAATGGAAGGCATGGGATGCCGTCAACGGCAGGATGCTGGAGCAGGGCGAGTTCGCGGAGTTTATCGAGGACCGTATCGGCGATGTCACCGCCGCCCCGACCGAGGCCGCCGACCCCAGCTTTGCCAAGGGCCGCAGCGATGGCGAAGGCCAGCGTTCCAGCAACCTTGCCGACTTGCAGAAGCTGCTGGGCGGCACCTGGGCGGGCCAGTCCACCCTTATGGATATGTCGCGCGGCATGAAGATCAACGAGGCCGCCCGCGTGAAGCAGGCCACCAACTTGCAGACCGGTGAAGTGCAGGTCCAGTACGAGACCGAACACAAGGATCAGGACGGCGCACCGGTGAAGGTGCCGAATATGTTCCTGATCATCATCCCGGTTTTCCACAACGGGCCGCTGTACCGCATCGCGGTGCGGCTGCGCTACCGCCTGCGCGAAGGCCGCATCAGCTGGGCCATGCAGATGTACCGGCCTGACCTGGTCTTCGATGACGCCTTCAAGGAAGGCTGCAACCGGGCCGCCCAGGCGACCGAACTGCCGCTGTTCATCGGCAAGCCGGAGACCGCCGGCGGCCCGGCCTGATCCCCACCCGCCGCCGCGCCACCGGCCCCCTGGACAGCGCGTCGGCGGCGGCAGCCCCCGGACGGCCCCCACTCCCTGCCCGTCCGGGGGCGCCCTTCTCCCTGACGGTGAAAGGAACAAGCATCATGACCGCGATCATCGACACCCACCCGGACGGCGGCTTCATCGCCACGGTGGACGGCAACCAGGTCGGCCCGCGCGCCGACACGCTGGGCGAGGCCATCGCCACTGCCGAATATCTTCTGCGCGGCCCGCTCACCCTGACCGAGGCCGCCCGCGCCCATACGCCCCACCACGGCAAGACGGATGCGGAGGCCATCGAACTGCTGGCCCGCACCATGGTCGAGATCGAGGCCGCGCAGGGCAGCGTGCTGTACAGCCACTTGTACCAGATGGGCTGGCCGCCCGCCGCCATCGACCGCCTGACCTACAAGGCCCGCATTCGCGCCGAACAGATCAAGGCCGCGCGCGAAAACACCGGGAGGGCGGCATGAGCCTGCACCTTGTGAAGGAGTCCGGGCCGGAACTGTTCACCGTGAACAGCCTCGCGCCGCACCTGCATCCGGGCGCGGCATGCCGCCACTTCTCCCGGCCCGTTGTCATCCTGATGCCGCCGCTGACCGGCAGCGGCCATGCGCTGGTTCGCTATCAGGATGGCGTGCGCGAAGCCGCATGGGTCGATCCCTGGGAACTGTTTCGTCTTCGGGAAAGGACCACCCCATGAACCCCGCAAACGCCAACACCCCCACCCCGCCGACCGGCGAAGCGCCACGCACCATCACCCAGCGCCTGCTGGCGATCGCCGGGTCCATCGTCACCATCATCGGCAGCGTGGCGCTGCTGCTGGTGGCGGTATCGATCGCCATGGGCGTGGCCGCGCTCGCCTTCGGCTTCCTGGCGGCGCTGCTGGGCCTGTCCGCCTATGCCGGCCTGCTGGCCGGCGCCATTGCCGGCGGCCTCGCCTGCGCCGAACTGCTGCGCCAGGCCGCGCAGCAGAACAAGAAGGAGTCCTGATCATGGCCACCCTTCCCGCTCCCCTCCGTCGCCTGCTGCTGCGCACCCTGCGCGCCACGGTCGCTGCCCGCAGGCCGCCCGACAAGATCATCGGCGGCGAGGACGATCCCTACATCCGCCGCTGGCATGTCATCCCCCGGAACCACTGGTTCAACCTGTACCTGCACAACCAGGTCCGCAGCGACGATGACCGCGCCCTGCACGATCACCCCTGGCCGAACATCAGCCTGGTGCTGGAAGGCGGCTATCTCGAACACCGCCCGGCCTTCCCCGGCCAGTGGCCGCACAACCGGAAGATCGAGGCCGTGTATCGCCCGGCCGGCAGCATCGTGGCACGGCCCGCCAACGCCGCCCACCGGCTGGAACTGCTGGCCCGCGCCTTCGGCGGTGACAAGACCGTGCTGCAGCACAGCTGGTCGCTCTTCATCACCGGCCCGGTGCGCCGGCCCTGGGGTTTCTGGTGCCCGCAGGGCTGGGTGTTCTGGCAGGACTTCTCGGACCCCACCGGGCTGAAGCCCGGCAAGGGCTGCGGCGAGGATGCACCGATCGGCGTTCCCGCTGCCGATATGAAGGTCGTGGAAGAGTACCGCTCGGACCTGTTCCCCGGCAGCCGGCGCTTTGTCCGCCAGCAGACCACCGACCGCGTTACCGAACTGCTGGAAGCCAACAACCGCGAAGTCGAAAGGCGGCGGGAAGCGGAACGGATCGTGCGGTTCCTGCTGCTGAACACCCGTCTTGATGATCTGGATTCGGCCTGCGTTGAGGAAATCCGCCGGCAGTACGGGAGTGCCTGACCATGGGCACCGGCATCTATGCCCAGTACGGCATCGAACCGCGCAGGAAGGTGGTCGCCGGCAAGACGCTCCACACACTGCGCATCACTGACCCCTGGAAAGAGGTCAGTGAGGAAATCAGCAACGCCGTCCACATGCCGCCCGAACAGGCCACCCAGAAGTTCGAGGCCATGGGCTGGTCGCGCAAGGGTAAGCGCTGGCGGGCGCCGGCACCGCCGAAGCCCGCAGCCGTGACAGCACCGCCCCGTCAGGAGAAGGAGAAGATCACCATGCCCCGGCCAGAAGCAGCCCCACCGCGCCCCACGCCGCCGCCGGCAGCACATAACGCCACCGCCGACAGCCCTACGCCCAAGCTGGTGCGCCAGGTCATGGCGCTGCTGGAAGCGCACTTCGATGAAGAGACCGGCATTTGGCGCAACGGCTACTCTGACGCCCGCATCGCGCGCGAGACCGAAGCCAGCGTCGAAATGGTCGCCGGCACCCGTCGCGCCGCCTTCGGCGAGGAACGCGACATCGCCGAATTGCAGGCGATGAAAACCGAAGTCGGCGTGCTGCGCGGCATGGTCGAGGATCTGGAATCCCGCATCGCCCGCGCCCTCAACCCCGCCGGCAAGCGGTGATCGCCATGGGCGCGAACACTGCTATCGAGTGGACGGACGCAACCGTCAATTTCTGGTGGGGCTGTACGAAGGTCGGCCCAGGTTGCGATATCTGCTATGCGGAGAAGGTCGCAGAACGCTTCGGCGGCCCTCATTGGGGCACCAGCAAGCCGCGCCGCAAGATCAAGGGCGCCGTCGCGCTCATGCACCGGCTCGACAATGATTACTCATGGTGGGCTGCCGATCACCAGATCGGCGGTTATCACGCCACGATCAGCCGCCGCGTGTTCGTGCAATCCATGTCCGATCTGTTCGATCTGGAAGCGCCGCTGCCATGGTTCGATGAAGCATGGCGCACCATCCATGCCTGCAACAGGCTTTATCTCCAGATCGTCACCAAGCGGCTGTCCGCCATCGAAAAGCGGCTTACCGAAATCGGCGCGACATGGCCCGCCCATGCCGGCCTGATTGTCAGCGTCACCTCGCAGAGCGAAGCCGACCGGGATATCCCGCGCCTGCTGCAGCTCATGGAGCGGCACAATATCCCCTGGATCGGCATATCCGCCGAACCGCTGCTAGGCCCCATCACCCTGCCGCCGGAATTCCTTGCCCTCGGTAAGCGGGCGCAGGTCATCGTCGGCGGCGAGAGCGGCCCGAAGGCCCGCCCCATGCACCCGGATTGGGTCAGGGCGCTGCGCGACCAGTGCGTGGCGGCTGGCGTGGCTTTCTTTTTCAAACAGTGGGGGGAGTGGGAAGTGTTGCTGGACCGTGATCGCGATGACCCGGACTGGCGCGCTGATTACAGCCGAAACTGTGCCGATCACGGCAAATCGAAGTGGCTCAATCTGGCCGGCGGCCGCGGCTTCCACGGTGAACGCTTCCACGTCATGCGCCGAGTCGGCAAGAAGCGCGCCGGC